>JAMDAM010000028.1 GCA_023484805.1 Thermoplasmatota archaeon
CTCCTGGTCCCATTGCTACGTTGGCATAGAAGCTTCCAGTCTGGGGTTCAACGAAAACTGTAACCGCATTGCTTGTAAGGCCGTTGTATGTGGCATACAGGATGTCTACCTGTGTGTAGAGGGAGGCGTTCAGCTCTGCAAGGCCAGCATCTGTCCAGAAGTTGAACATTCCCCTTCCGTCTGTCAGGAAGGTGCCAAGTTCAACTCCAGGAGCATAGCTCGACACAGGCAATCCGCTGAACTCCTGCGAGAACTGGGAGTTGTTCACAGAAATCTGGTGTACAACTGCATTGCTCACCGGGTTCCCGTTCAGGAACACTTCCCCTGTGGCTCCTAGATAGTTGTAAAATCCTGTCTGTGTATCAATGAACATTGGCACCTCTGCAATTCCGGTTTCAAGAATACCAAGGGCATTGGTGACCCCGAGTGTCAGTGCACCCATTGCTGGTGGAGAGCTTACCGCAAACTGCTGGAATGACCACTGCCTGCTTCCCTGTGAAAGTATCTTGAAGTAGCCGTACTCAGATCCCGCAATCGAAGGCGAGTTCATGTTGTAAGCTGGCGTGTAAGTGAACATGCCGTTGCTGCTGGTTGTCAATGTGGAAACCGCCCCACCTCCATATGCACCGTTATTTGCCCCGCCAGAGTACGCGTACACCTTGTAAAGACCTCCTGCCTGGCCGTTCGCAAGAAGGATCTGGAAAGTGTACGTCTGTCCTCCTGTGAGTGTCGTTATGGGCTCAGGGCCAGATGGAGTAACCATCAGGACAGTGAATTCCTCGTTCAGCAGCGCATGGCCAGCCGAATCAACTAGCCCAAGCAGTTCCTGATCCATGACGTCTGCCCGGACCATGCCGAGTCCCTGCAGGTAGTTCCAGCCGGTTCCAGCAGGACTTTCAAGCGAGAACATCCACCAGGGGACGATTGGATCTGATGGGACTGCAATGCTGAGGTTGAAGTAGTACCAGGCAAAACTGTTCGTAGGGCCATAGTTGAATCCAGATCCAATGTTCTGCATCAGCAGGTATGGGTTGTAGTGGAACGATGAAATTCCAGCTTCGTATGCATTATGTGCTCCATACAGGACAGGGTTTATGTCGCCCAGGGCAGGAGTACCAAGTATTATGTTTGCCTGCTCCTCAATGAGGGCCCACTCCCCTGCCGTTATTGGTGTTGCAAATGAAGTTCCGCCATAGAAGAGGTTCCAGAAACCTGTATATACTGACATGTTGAACGCCGCTGCTCCGCTTACCACAGGATCCATTCTTGCTCCGGACGTGTAGGTGTCCAGGGCGTTCTGCCACCAGGGCTGCTGTGTCATAAGGGATTGTCCGAAGCCTCCTCCAATTATTCCCTTAAGTGTTCCTCCCACTCCCTCTCCGTATGACCAGTACGTGAAAGACTGTGCGCCTGAAGCTGGTGCAACCTGCATCATTATTCCAAACTCAGGGTAGTACGCCCATACGTTTGTATATGGAAAAGCCAGTCCCGCACTTTCAGCAGTCAATTGCCCACCACCGACGCTGGTCGATCCGTTGGCTATGGCGGGGATGCCTGCACTTGTTGCTCCGTATTCAAAGAGTCCAGCATATGATCCATAGTCACCAGTTGCAAAGAAATTCGTTACTCCAACAAGGTTAAGTTCTGACAGCAGAGTGTTCTCCACCTGCATATAGGTGGGGGATCCGAAGAAAGCAGTATATGCCTCGTCACTTCCGTATGAATTGCTGGTTATTGTTATGGAATCCGTAGCGTTGTTTCCGCTGACAAGGTTCTGCGCAATGTACTGGTAGGCGTAGTCAAAGGCCGAGAAATTTGGGTTCGGCACTGCCACCAGATCTATGTGCGCATCCGGTGCCATTGCCGCAATGTACTCTATGTCAAGTGCAGTTTCTAAGGTCCACCCGTAAATCTCCCCATCAAACAGGTTTGCTCCAAGCAGTGGAACGACACTGAGTCTATCAGTGATCTGGTTAGGATTGTTGAAAACCTCCTGCGAGAATCCCTGCAGCCATGATAGCGGAAGAGTACCCACCTCAATAACTGCAACAGTTATGCCCTGGCCAAGGTCAGGTGCACCCCCAATTGTGCTCAGGCCACTCCAGAGGTTACTGGCACCCGTGAGCACGTGCATTGTGCTGGGATATACGAACTGGTAATTCCCTGAGGGGTCGTTGACAGCAGCGTCAGTTGGGGTCAGGCTATTCAGTGTCCAGGTGAAGTTGGCATAAGATATGTTCTGTATCTGGTCTATTGTATACGGATTGTTTGCGTTACCCAGTGGGTAGGATGCATTATTTCCGTTATATATCGGAAACTGGGCATTTCCACCTGTTGTGGAAGACAGACCTACTGTAACCATCGATGGATTAATTCCGAACGGAAGCATTACGTCGGGCTGGGCAACCATGCCATCCAGACCGGTGATACCTGATACATACTGTGCTATGGAAGCAGGTAGATCCAATCCGCTTGTGTCAACATATACTATTGGCGAAACAGAAACTGATCCCGGTGTTCCGCTTTCATTTCCAAACAGCGGGTTCCATATGCCATTGCTCGTGTATTGAATTGCATATGCTCCTATCTGTGTGTGGAAAGCATCCTCATACTCCTGTACTGTACCCTGAAGGGTGAGTGAGATCCTTGCGCTGCTGGTGTAAACAGTTATGCCGAATCCTTCAAAGTATCTGACTATTCCGTTATAGACGGATGTGCTGATCCCATACTGGTTCCCGAGTTCCTCTGTCGATACGTACTGCCTGTACTGCGTCGAAGCCGGGTTTGAAACGGAGTTAACTAAGTTTTCAAAGGCCGATCCCGTTTTCAGGCTGATGGTTACAATCACTATTGCGGACGGGTTGAAGTGGTTCTGTTCATCCAGCAACGTGTATGTACCAGCCGTCGAAGCCAGTTGATTCAGGGATGAGTTCTGGACACTGACCAGGGGTTCAGTACCTACAGACGTCACGTATCCTGAATGCGTTGAAGCAGCTGCAGTCTGGCCCTGGTCCACGAAGACAAAGGCGGAGGCCATAAAAAGCACAGCTATCAGCAACGCAAAAAACACTCGATTCTTATTATTCACTGGTTATACACCTCATCGACCGGCAATGCCCATTGGACAAATTCCGATCTAAAAAAATTAAACTCATTATGCGTCATAAGCGTATTGTAAACCTGTGAAACAAATCAAAAAGGAAAAATGCCAATTATCAATCATACTGCATTAAAATAGAGGCACTGGAGATTCAGGTTTCCCATTGTTATATGATGGGGTTTCATGGACATTAATTCATTAAATCATAATTTCGATGAACGTCAAGCTCCTTATGATGATGATTGAGGTTTGTGGAGAGGGTTACCTTCAGGGTATGCGAAATTCTGGCGATCTGGCGCCTGGAATATTTTACATGGAAATTTGAAGCAATGAAATCAGAGAGAAGTTTCTCGCTTTTGAGCAAATCCGGGGCCTTTTCAATAAAATTACCAAGCCTCTCTATATTGACGCGGGGTGTTCTTCCGCTCCTGTCCCCTGGCTTCAGGCTGTGAGGGCCGTTCTCGTTCCATGCCCATAGCCACTTATAACCGCAGACCTCCGTTATTCCCAGCTTGGAGCACGCCTTTGATACTGGAATCCCCTGGTATAGCATCCTTATAAAAATCAGCTTCCTGTACATTTTCACGCTCTTCTGGTACTCAGAGACAAGCTTGTTAATTTCCTTAAGTGTAAGGTGCTTCACAACGTTCGTCGAATTCACACACCCTTGATATCATGTCACCCCAAAATAGTAAATAAACATATGTCACCTTTATTCTGAAAGGAAAAGGAAACTCAGTATGCCCTAAGCACTAAATCCTTTTTAATCGCCTCCTTATTTGGAGAAAGTGTTCATTGTCAGGTATTCAGAAATAGGCCTCAAGGGAAGGAAGGCAAGATCGTCAATGGAGAGGATGCTTGCTGCCAACCTTCTGGCATCACTCTCGAGACAAGGGATATCAGCTACAGCTAAGAGGGAATCTGGCAGGATACTGCTTTATCTGGATAGGGAGGGTGAAGAAGCTGAATATGCCATTGGATCTGTTGCAGGCGTAAAGTCATTCTCCCCGTGCAAGGAATACAAGGCAACAAGTCTAGAAGAAGTTGTTGGCCTGGCAAGAGAGGAATTCTATAATTCTGTAAAGGGAAAAACCTTCGCTGTCAGATCCAGGAGAACCGGAACACACGACTTCACTTCTATGGACATGGACAGGGCAATCGGTTCTGCATTGTTTGAAAACTCTGCTGGCGTTGACCTAAACAGTCCCCAGATTGAAATCGGCGCGGAGTTGAGGGATAGCGATCTCTTTCTCTATAGCCGGGTAATCAAGGGGCCAGGCGGCCTGCCGCTTGGGTCGCAGGGAAGGATGGTCAGCCTGATGTCCGGGGGATTTGACTCGCCAGTGGCAGCCTGGATGATAATGAAGCGCGGGTCGCCTGTTGACCTGATATTTTGCTCACTGGCGCATCCTGTGGACACTCTTGCGTTCCTCAAATCGGCTGAAAAGCTTTTGGGCAGGTGGTCTGCAGGTTCAGATCCAACGATAAACATCATAGATGGCAGGCCCATGATCGAGGCTTTTGCAAACAGGGACAGGTATCACTTCCAGAATGTGGAGTTCAAGCGGGCGCTTTACCTTATTGCACAGGAAATAGCAACCCTGACGGGTGCACATGGCATAGTTACAGGAGAATCCCTGGGACAGGTATCATCACAGACAGCCGAGAACCTGGGTTCCACAAGCCACGGCCTTGAGATACCGATTTTCAGGCCGCTCATAGGTTTTGACAAGGATGACATAATTGAGATCGCCAGGCGGATCGGCACTGTACCGGAAGCTGACCTCGGGGAATTCTGCTCGTTATTTGCAGATACCCCAATAACCAGGATAAGCCCAGAGACGCTTGATCAGGACATGGCTGATTTTGACCTGGTTGATAGGCTCGTTGCAGACCGCGTTTTCTTCAAATTTTCCGAGCTTAATCAATACAGGAATTCACTATCAGGATCGGTGGCTGGTGCTGACAGGATCGCGCAAAATTCTGTGGTAATAGACATGAGGAGCGAGGAAAAGTACAAAGCATGGCATTATCCCGGCGCCATTAGGGGTGGAATCGGAGATATCTCCGGTATAGTTGATGATAAGGGAAAGGACAAGGTCTACATCGTTTACTGCCAGAAGGGTCTCCAGAGCGCCTATGCAGCGTCAAAGATAAAGTCGCTTGGGGCGAATGCCTTTTACGCCAGCGAGGAATCCATGAAAAAGATATCAGGAATTTCCTCTGCCGGAAAGAGCTAGTTTCCTTATCGTCACAAATTCCTTATCGTATACGTCCTTGCGGTTGAATTTCTTTGGCACAGCAAGCGGGTAGTTATTTCCCTCGATGAATGCGATTCTTGCGGCAGACAGGGCGTTATCGTGTATCTTGTGTGGCATGCTTGTATTGGTCTCATCGACTATTGTAATACCTATTTTTGTCTTTTCCAGGTGGTCTATTATTTCCTTCCTGTTGGGGCCGTCTCCGTTTCCAATCTTTATGGAAATGCTCTTGTAGGAATAGAAGTCGGCAATGTCCTGCACTTCCTTTCCCACTGATAATGTGTCAGGGCATTCATAAGCCTCGGTCAGAATCCTGTCAGCCGTCACGGCAAGTCCGGGTCGTGGTCCCGGGTCAATGCCTATAACCACGCTGTTGAAATCATAACGGTTCAGCAACCTTGGGAGAGCCATTCTTATGGCCCGGACGGGGTTGTCGGACCTTATCTGTCTTGGCAGCAGGTCATCACTACCGGCGCTCAAGACAACTGAAACGTCTTCCGGTACCTGTCCAGGATCCTCAATGCTCACGAACGGGAGGTCCCATTCCCTGAGGCGGTAAATAACATCGTGGTAAAACTTGAAGTCCTGGGTAAATATGCCTATCCGACCCATTCAAGTGCCAATGCGCATATGATTTAAATGCTTTACGCATTTAGACGCGGTACTTCTGGAGGTAAAAATGGACACAGAAGTTCATGCTGGTTGTCCTTCCGGCACCCTTAGAACGAGGCGGATAGCTATTATTGCGAATATAAGCCCTATTATGTCACCAATATTCCAGATGGTCCCATACGTAGCCCCGAAAGGATACTGCAGTATTCCCAGTTGGTTGAGCAATGTTGCAAGGAAGGAGATTATGATGGATGTCATTATGAGGTTCTTCAGAATTGGCGTTGGCATCCATAGCGTCCCGAAAGTTGTGTAAATTAAGGATACCTCTTCTGGAACATTTCCCTGATCTCGTCCATGCATTTATAGAATCCCCTCAGCGTTCTCTGTGACCATGCCTCATTTATTTCCGCAACTC
>JAMDAM010000005.1 GCA_023484805.1 Thermoplasmatota archaeon
ACAAACGATCAACAGGACACATGATATTCCAGAAGAGGAAAGATCGTATTGAGACGTCAGGATTCTGCAAGGGACTGCTGCACAACCTGATGCTTGTGAACGGATAGGCTACTTATGTCCCAGACTCGTGGTCACCATTCTCATTGATGCTTAAGGTGTCTGTAATTTCATATAATTTTACGGTTAACCCTGACCCTGGTCCGCTTTAGAATGAAGACATCCGTGAATACGTTCAGCGAAAGTAGAAGACTGCTGAGCAGCAGGACAATTGGTGCCACGACCAGTGCATCCTTTCCCAGTATGCCGATGAAGGTCGATGAGTTTATTCCATACCCGATAAGGTTGAATTTGAGCACTGAAAGCGTATAAAACGACACGATGTTGAATACAATTATGAAGAGCTGGAGCCCAATGGTTCCGAGATTGATGATGTCGTATACCAGGAAACTCAGTAGGATTGCAAGAAACCCGAGAAGCACCACCGACGGGTTGAGAAAATATACCGACGCGCCGACAATGAAGCACATTGATCCCACCACTATGGGATACAGATCAATCCTTTTCAGGTTTGGGAACTTAACTTTCCTCAGCCAGAGGGAAGAGAAGTTGATCAAGCCAAGGCTTATTAGGACCATGAAGTCAGTGATATTAACCAGGAAATTGTCCCCCGTCAGGGAGAGGACAACTATCATGATCAGGGTAAAGATCCACGACATGGACCCGAATGAAGAAGGCAGGTATCCATCCTCGGACAGAGCCCTGAGATGCCTCGATGCAGCGAGAAAAGCGGGGACGAACGTCGTTATGGTGGCTATCATGAATGAAATTGCAATGGCAACTTCCCAAAGGGGGCCAAGAAACTTGCCAGCGATATAGAGCGAAGGTATGTTGGAATTGATCAGTGAGCTGTATGACGGGTGCAGGCTATATACTGCAAGTCCATAAAGTATCTCGACTATTGCTGAAATAACCACTGTTGCGATCATGGCAAGTCCAACGTAAGAAACCTTCTGCAGCTTCTTTCCTGTTATCCGGGTATATATTGGAATTGCGCTCTCCTGGATAGTCTCCCTGTCAAGGGTCTGAATCTCCTGGAACCCGAAAAATAGGATAAACAGGTATCCCGTGTTCATTATCATTGCAAAGGCAGGGTTTCCGTGTGGAAGTGAAAAGAACCCAGAAAAGTTAAAGCCGCCTTTTAAAAACAGGGCGCCATTCTGGATTAAAAGTATTGAAACCATAATCACGACCATTATTATCTGAGCTATGCCGATGCCCCGCAGAAAGATATTTTCAAAGAAAGCATTGACCAAGAACCAGAAGACAAAGACTGCCACAATGCCATATACGACAAGGTCACTGGAAAGTACCGAAAATCCGAGCCCTCCAAGGAGAGCCGGTATGATCTGGAAAGCAAAGAGGACGAAAAATATTGAGGAAAATGCTGCAAGGGCGGTGTTGGCTATCCACATGGAAAACCTTGATATGAAGTACCTCAGGCTCCTTGACCCTATCGCCTGCCGGGAGAATGCAGGTCCTCCGACCGCCTCAAACCCCTGCTTGAAAGAGTAGGAATTCATGTCATGGTAAACCTTTGCCATAAGCACGGAAAGTGTAGCAGCAATAAGCAAAGATCCTATGGAGAGAATGGAATATTCCATGATATTTTCGGGAATAATCACAAAAAGAGGGGATCCAATGGTAGAACCGATCCCTACTGCCAACAGGGTGACAAAACCGTATGTGGGCCTAGCAATACCCCTTATCTCAGGCTTCCGGAACTTGACGCGAAGTGAATCAGGCAGGGCAATAATGAGTGCAGAGCCGGAAATGATACAACCGAAAAATGCAATGATTGTAAAGACAAGCTCAATATTGAAGGGGTACCCCTCCAGGATAAGCCTAAGTATTGTAAGAAGGTAAGAGGTCCCCATGAGTAGGAAAATAACCCCCACGCTCACGGCACCTATCTTGAATCCGAGCACCAGTCCTGTCCTGCTTACATTGAACTTTCTCATTGTTGCACCTAGACCTTGAGTCCAGCTTCGGAAAGTTCCTCCGAAACCTTGCGCAGTATGTAGAAGGCAGATGCGAGGAGTACTATGGAAAGCGAGTAATTTACAATAAGCACAAAGGATCCGCCATATCCGAGGTTATTAATGTTAACATTGAAAGCTGAAAAATAACGCACAATCGATCCCGGCGAGAGCGAACCAAGGATGGTTGGAAAAATGATCCCAACTCCGGATATTGTCAGCATGGAAGCCAGGGCAATCTCTCCGATAGATATGAGTATAGCGCCGAGTATCTTTACATCCTTAGACCGCTGCACTATCTTCCTGAAATCCTGCATGTCTCCATCCACCGACTGATTTATCTTTTTATCAATCAGTTCGACAACATCGGGATCAGTTTTTGCAAGGAGCATAACAGCCTTTACGTCAAGGGATAATTTATCCACAAGGTCTTCGAGTCTATCAGATTCTCCTCTTTGCAATTTATACCCGATACAATGATTTTCATTCAGAAATAAATCTTTCCCTATCTATGTGTGCTATCACATAACCCAGCAGCCAATGTCAGACAGAGAATAATGAGACCCGGCAAGCGCAAACTATTATTATTGATACATCAATACATCCATCAATGATTTCCGGCAATGCGAACCAGAATGCATCAAGTTACGGATACATAGCAAAGGGCATTCTGTCCAATCTGTTTGATGCAATTTCCTATTCTCGGAGATCTGCCGATAAGAGGGATGATTCAGAAAAGTTACAGAAGGAAATGGGTGCAAAACTTTCCAGGTCCGACGAATTGTTTCAATCCATAAACAGGATGATAAAGCAGTACTATGAAGAGATAGGGCTTGACACAATCAAGGAGAACCTGGATTCCATAACAAGTTTCGCCAACGTTTCCCTTGATCAGGTTAAGACAAAGATAAGCAAGGCCTATTCATCTAAAATCAAGGAAATAGGTGAAGAGATTGAGTCCAACAGAACCCTATCTGTCAAGGCGCTGGAGGCTTTCGTTTCCGGAAACTACCTTCCCGTCAGGGAGAACAGCATAATCCTGAAAAGCGTTGAGGGTGGCTATGACGCCAGAGCAAAGTACCTGTCGGATGGAGGCATAGAATATGATTTTTCACTGAATGCCAAGAACCTGGATATTTTCCGTGATATCCTGTTCTTTTCTTCGCTGATAAAAGCTTTCCGAATCCCGGTAGGTACCGCCGGGACCTGGATAAGCAAAGAACCTGTGATAGATTACGAGAAGGTGGACAGATACGTGATGACTTCCGCAGAACTGTCTGGAGACAACCTGATCTGCAACTTTGGCGACGACTCGAAACAGTCCAGCTTCAAGTTCATATTTTCAAAGGGGATCAATGCCCCCTCACTAAGCGTAGATTACACTGATCCCGGGAAGCAGGTAGACATTACATCACAGCCTGCACTCAACAAGAACCTGGACACCGATTCGCTTTCAGCCGCTCTGAACAGGGTCATGAGTTCCATGAAGTCCCTTGAATCCCACAAGCTAAGGTTGCTGAAACTTTCTGTCGGCGATGATGACATTCTCTCAAGCACAAATTACGTCAAGTTCATGAAATCCGTCATAGATATAGCCGGCCCTGATTTTAAGCCTGTTTTCCAGAAAATACTGGAAAGCGACTTTACGCCTTCTCCGGAGTTTGAGAAAAATGGGATAACAAAGGACTACATTTCCAGCCGGTTAAAAAACATCGGGGATTCTTCAAAGGAGCTTTTGGAATTCCTCAGTGAACCGCAACAGAATGCGTAGCCGCAGGAATGAATATCTCCCTGATCACAACCCTAGGTGAATTGAAATTCAGACACAGGGTACTAATGCCAGTTCAATATCGGTTCAATCGTTTTGAAGTACCTGTATGCTGGATTGGGACCTTGAATCCATCAAGGCTTTTTCATAATCCAAAATGGTTATTATGAACTGTGCGTGGCTCCATACCAGCGGCGAAACCGATAAAGCAGAACCGTCATAGGGGTTAACCTGCTCTGGCAGTATTCCGGAATCCTGCTTGTGGTCGACAACCCAATTAATCATCTTCAGTGCAGATTCGAGGTCCCCCCGCAGCATGAAATACTCTGAAGCCCATAACGTAGTTATGATCCAGGGGTTTCCGGGTATCCCTCCATCCTTTTTCACCCTCTGGTATATGTCATTCTCATATCTGGCCAGACCGCCAACACCTTCCACCCATAACCTCTTCATAATGGTTGACATGCTGGATACAATCCTCGGATCTCCTGCATCCTTCATGTTGAAGAGAAAGAGGGACATGATGGAACTGTCAGGAGTGAAATCCGGCTTTCCATCTATTATGGATCTCGCATAAATGCCTGCCTCATTCGAATAGAATTTCTCCTCATAGACTCTCCTCATACGATCTATAACTCTCTCGTATTCTAAAGCAATATCTTCATCCCCAAACGTCCTGGCGCATTTTGCAGCTGCACTCAGAGCGGAATATGATGTGGCTACAGTGAAAGTATGTATCCCGAATCTCTCTTCCCACAGATCGAAAGATGGTTTTGGGAGGCCATCTTCACCAAGAAATGAAACTATGAAATTAGCGCATTTCTTGATAATCGGTTCGTAGAAGTGCGAAAGATACTCAATGTCATTGTTCTTGACGTAATGCTTCCAGATTGCCCAGACCATAAGCGACGTTTCATCCTCCTGGATCGGGAGAACGCTATTCCCTTGTATTATTCTTGGAAGCCAGCTGCTGGCCAGGTTTCCTCCCATTGTGTACTTGTGGGAATAGTATCCATCAGGGGATATAAGGGATCTTGAGAAGTCAAGGAACTTCCTGGCAGGGCCGGAGTGGTTTGCCCTGATCAGTGCATAGGCAGAAATTGCAGCATCCCTCGGCCATACGTAGTAATATCCATCCCTGTTGGCCTTGATCGTTTCGCTGTCGCTTGAAGCAACAATTCCGCCATTTTCGCCCATGTGGCTCCTGACAATAAGCAATGACCTAATGTACAGCGACGTGAGCCTGTCATCCAGTCCGATTCTCTGCTTAGACCCCCATAGTCTCCAGTAATTCGAGGTCCGGAGTTCATAGCGCTTGATCTTCTCGAAATTTATCCCTTGGCTGGTGGAAGTAATCTTCTCTAGCGAAGTTCCGCACTGAATATAGTAGAAAATCTCCAATTTGGCACCAGCAGGAATTTTAGCAGTATATCTCATGGTGGAGTCCACAGAACCCATTGCAACAGGGTTTCCTGATAGGTTTATGTCTTCGGCGTCCTTCCAGCTTCCCTCCATTCCCATGAATTCCTTGACTCCGATGGCAAACTGATCAATTCCCCTGTCACTGGCATCACAAACAGAAGCGAAGAAATATCTCGCTCCCTTGTAGTGAAGAATGCCATTTAGATCTGGCATAAAAACAGCAGTGTCCCCTATGTCATTTCCATAAATGTAAAAATTCTGGTGAAAGTAGTATTTCAGGTCTACGGCTTCTCCCGAATTATTCGAGGCTGTAATCTTCCTCACATAGATATCGTCATAGATGTCAACAAAATTCTCCACTCTGAAGCCCACTCCCTTGAGATCGAAATCCCACTTGCCTATCATTGTATGGTCGACATAGTCCACATTCTTCACAAGTGCAGAGTTTGCCCAATAGAACGCGTTATTTACCGAAACCCCGAACCTGAAGGGGCGTCCGCCGTGGTTTTCGCCCTGGCTTTCAGAATAGTAAAAGTCTATGAGATTCATGTCCCGGTCAAAGTTTACAAGCAACCTCCCATTTCCAAGCGGGAGAAATCTTACCATGCTCCAGCAAACATCCCATGCTTAAATAAATTCTCTATGTATGAACCCTGGCAGGTACTGGCTGATAACGTATCTTCGGGCAAGATTTATAAAGCTTGGTAAAATGTTTCAAATTGCAATGGGCTCTCCAATTTGTTCCACTTACAGAATACAGCTTTCCCCTACTTTCAAGTTTGCCGATCTCGAGGGAATACTTGATTATCTTCATGATCTCGGAATCACGCATATTTATGCGTCCCCAATACTGCTTGCCACCTCCGGGAGCAAGCACGGATATGATACCATAGACTTCGGGGTCGTGAATGCAGATATCGGTGGAGAGGAAGCATTCCGCGGGGTTTCTAGAATGGCGCATGATATGGGTATTGGCTGGATCCAGGACATTGTCCCCAATCATATGTCCGCTGACACAACGAACCGCTATCTGGAAGACATCTTCATACGTGGAAAGACCTCTCGCTACATTGATATGATCGATCTGTTTTACCGAACAGAAGAAACAGACCTCAAGCCAATGCTCCCTTTGCTGGATGCTACTTATGAGGAGTCTTTGAATTCAGGAAAGATACGGCTTGTTGCTGAAGAGCAGCCCTATCTCCAGGTTGAGGATGCAAAAATACCCCTATCAGATCACTCTGTTGTGATGCTGACAGGAGGCGAATACAACCGTGAAACTGCACGTGCACTTTTTGAAGAAATAAACATGGACCCCGAGAAAATTCACAGGATAGTGCAGGACCAGAACTACCGGCCTATGTACTGGAGACACCTTGTGCAAGGAACGAACTTTCGGCGTTTTTTTACCGTCAACTCCCTGATTTCACTCAACGAGCAGCTGCCAGAAACCTTCAGGATTGTTCACGAAAAGATCATCCAGCTCGCGAAAGCTGGTTATATAGACGGATTCAGGGTCGATCACGTCGACGGACTGTACGATCCCGAAAGTTATCTGGTTAAGCTCAGGCGTGAATCCGGGATTGACATGATTTATGTTGAGAAGATACTTGGAAAGGGTGAAGAACTCAGGGAAACATGGCCGGTTTCCGGAACAACTGGCTACGACTTTGCCTTTTACTGCAACTCCCTCTTCACCAGTGGTAAGAATAAGGGGGCAATTCTAGGGACATACCGGCAGTTCACGAGAAATCAGAAATCATACAGCCATATCGAGAGGGAGTCCAGGCGGCAGTTTCTGGCATCATACTTCTCCAATGAGGTGCGTTATCTGTCACAGGTGTTTAACAAAGTGCTGCTCACAAAGATTTATGGGCAGGAGGTGTCGGTGAAGGGGCTGGAGGATTGTATAAGGGAGACGCTGGTGCATATGCCGGTTTACAGGACATACCTGTCCGGATCAAGAATTGATCCCAAGGACTTAACGATGATTGAAACAGCCATCAAGGCTTCGGTAGGCCGAATAGGCATGTCTGCTGAGCAATCAGCAATAATAAGGTTGCTTGCAGAGGTAAAGAATGACGATCAAGCCATGTTCTGTTTCGCAAGGCTGCAACAGTTCATGCCAGCTGTAATGGCGAAATCTGGCGAGGACCGTGCATTTTTCGTCTTTAATCCGCTGGTATCCCTGAATGAGGTCGGTGGCAACCCATCTGTTTTTTCAATTTCAAAACAGGAATTTCACCGTTTCATCAGGAAGCGTTCGAGTCACCACAGGAGTTCCATGAACACGCTTTCCACGCACGACACAAAGATGGGAGAGGATCTCAGGGCAAGGATTTGCGCCATTTCAGGCGATCCGATGGAATGGAGCGACTTCATCGGGCGCGCTTCTGCCATAGCATCAGGTTTCAGGTCCGATACAAACGGGCTGAGTATACCGTCATCCAATGAGGAATACATGATATATCAGCTGCTGCTTGCAGAGTCTCCTGAAAAATGGCATATTGGTGAATTCCGGAAAAGGGTCACTGATCATGTAATGAAGGCGCTGAGGGAAGCGGCTATCAATACCGAATGGAACAGCGTCAACCATAGCTACGAGGACCGTGTGGAGATATTTATTGAGGGAATTATGGCGGACCCGCAATTCATAAAACTTTTCTCCGCATTCTACCAGAGTATTGCCAGGCGAGGTACCCTGATCTCGGCTTTGCAGTCAGTCCTGAAGATGACTCTTCCGGGCGTTCCTGACATATATCGCGGTTCAGAGTTGATGAATACAAGCTTCACGGACCCGGATAACAGGGTTGACACAGATTTCAGCTTCCTGAGGAACAGGCTGTCGGCAGTGAGGATCCTGCTGGAGTCAGGAGACCTGAGGTCAATAATGAGAAATATGGAAAATGGAGATCTTAAGCTGGCCGCAACCTACACAATATTGAATTTTCGGCGTGAACATCCTGACCTGTTCCAACTCGGCCGATACGTGAGGATAGTGGAATCCGGAAGTATAGCGCAAAGTTTATTCTCATTTGCATTGGTATACGGAGACCAGTGGCTGATAGTATCCCTGTTCTTCGACCTGGCAGGAGTTATAGGTGGTGGATATGGGCATCCAGAGGTTGATATTCCGCCGGATACTGTAATTGTTGTGCCTAAGGATGCCCCGGGAAAGTTCATGAATATATTCACCAAGAAGGGCATAGAAAATAATGGAAGAATCAATATTCGCGAAGGCATGGGCATGCTACCATTCATGGTACTCTATTCCCCGGTTTCAGGAGGAACCCAATGATCAACACTATGCACCACGGGCAGTTTTACCTGTCTGACCATGAAATTGAACTGGCTCTCTGGGCTCCTCTTGTTTCTGAGGCATCGGTCGTACTCCTGGAATCAGGCAGCACAGTCAGGATGACAAGAGAGGAATCCGGTTTTCACGTGGCCAGAGTTGATGCCAAGGAAGGAACATTATACAGGTTTTCCCTGGATAACGGGAAAATAATCGCTGATCCAGCATCAAGGTTTCAGCCCCAGGGAGTTGCGGGGCCGTCCATGTTTGTCAATCCGTCCGGCTATGGGTGGAAATTTGATTCCTGGGAAACCTACGGGATGGGCGACAGCATAATTCAGGAGTTGCATGTTGGGGCTTATTCCCCGGAAGGAAAGTACTCTGGACTTAAAGAAAGAATAGATCACCTGAAAGATGTTGGAATAAATACTGTTGAGCTGATGCCTCTTGCACAGTGCTACGGTTCAAGGAACTGGGGATACGACGGGGTGTTCCCGTTTGCTCCAAGCTTTTCTTACGGGACGCCGAATGATCTGAAGAGCCTGATTGACGCCTACCACGGGAAGGGCATAAACGTGATTCTTGACGTCGTTTACAATCACTTCGGGCCATTCGGTGGCGTATTCCACGACCTTGGCCCATATTTCAGCGGCACCTACAGCAATCCGTGGGGAGAATCCATAAATTATGACTCAGGCGGTTCAGATGCAGTCAGGGGCTTCATATTGCAGAACGTAAGGTACTGGCTTGAAGAGTTCAGGTTTGATGGGTTGAGACTGGATGCTATACACTCCATATATGATTCCTCGCCCACTTCAATCGTGAAAGAAATCTCCTCACTGAAGAATGAATTGCAGAACAGCTTGGGCCGAAGGATAAAGCTGATAGCAGAAACTGACAGGAACGATCCTGCCACCGTTATGCCCCAGGAAAAATGTGGATTGGGAATGGATGCCCAGTGGAACGACGATTTCCATCATGCGATACATGCGTACCTTACGGACGAGAGGAAGGGATACTATTCGGATTATGGGGATTTCGACATGATAGTCAGGGCATATACCAACGGGTTTGTCTATGATGGAGTATATTCCAGATTCATTGGAAAGGTCCGTGGATCGAGATTCAATGTCGTGCCGGCAGATCGCCTGGTCGTGTTCACGCAGAACCATGATCAGGTAGGAAACCGTGCGTACGGTGAGCGGCCCGTCACACTGATGGGGGATGATCGTGCCAGGCTTTTCGCCGCCTCGGTCATACTGTCCCCATACGTCCCTATGCTTTTCATGGGCGAGGAGAATGGCGAAAAGAACCCATTCCTTTTCTTTGCAGACTCCACTGATAAGGCATTCACAGAAACAGTAAGGTCAGGCAGGCTGTCTGAATTCTCTTCATTCGGATGGGACACCTCAATACCGGACCCCTTCGCGGAAAGTTCGTTCAAGGCATCTGTTCTTAATTGGGATTCCGCAAGGCCCGACAGGCGCATGAAGTTCAATGAATTGTACAGGGATCTTATCAGTTTGCGCACAAAGTACATATCCGGAAGGAAACACATTGCCAGGAGAGCTGCAGGCAGTGAAAATGTAATTGAACTACGCTATGGGGAAAATTTTGCCGTGTTTCTCTCATACATTGACAGGAGGTTCCAACCTGGAGTTGAACAACCCTGCGAAGTGATCATGGATACATCAGATCCAAAATATGGTGGCACTGGTTCAGAAAAGCGATCAGGTAGCGGTCAGCCAATTATGGAACCGTTCTCTGCAGTTGCAATATCAGTTCACTGAACTTCAGGTTATCTCCCTAATCATGCAAATTGATGACGCCTCAACGCTGATCTTCTTCGATCCAATTGGTATGGGGAACGCATCGTGGTGATCTGGAATGGAATCTATTATTATTTCCTGAGATCTCCACCTGGCTGGAAGGGAAAACTCGATGACGTTATCTGTCGGGTTATATATGATCATAATATCTTCCGAGTGTGCCTTAGAGGCAGGGGCATCCGGAAGGTCCCTTTCCGTTCTGGTCAGGAGCACTCCGAGTCCCCTTAGGCTGGCACCATTCCACTGTTCCTGTCCGATTTCGCTCCCGTCTGCATTCAGCCACGTTATGTCCTTGGCATTTGTGCCGGTTATCATGGCACCCCGCTGGAATTCTCTCCTCCGAAGCATACTGTACCTCATCCTGATTGAAATGCACCTCCTGACGAATTCGCGCATCTTTTGTCTTTTTTCATCAAGGTCCCAGTCGTACCAGCTTGTCTCGTTATCCTGGCAGTAGGCGTTATTGTTTCCTAACTGCGTCCTCATTATCTCGTCCCCTCCCAGTATCATGGGAACTCCCTGCGATGTTAGGAGTGTAAGGAAAAAATTTCTCATCCTTTTGTTTCTTGAGGCATTTATCATAGGGTCAGCAGTCGGCCCCTCAACCCCAAAGTTCTCGCTTATATTGTCATCGGTACCGTCTCTCCCGCCTTCATGGTTTGCATCGTTGTGCTTGCTGCTGTAAGAAACAAGGTCGTTCATCGTAAAGCCATCATGCGCAGTTATGTAGTTTATGCTCGCGTGTGGCCTCCTTCCATTTCCTGCATACAGGTCCGGCGAGCCGGACAGCCTTGTTGCGAATTCCCCGACATTGCTGCCACGGTCTTTCCAGTAATGCCTGGCACAGTCCCTGTATTTTCCGTTCCACTCTGCCCAGAGAACCGGAAACCTTCCAACTTGATAGCCGCCAGGGCCGATATCCCAGGGCTCAGCAATGAGTTTTACCCTGGAAAGTATCGGATCTTGGTGTATGATGTCGAAAAAGGCTGAAAGGCGATCGACATGAAACAATTGCCTGGCAAGGGTGGCAGCCAGATCGAAACGGAAACCGTCGATGTGCATCTCAGTTACCCAATATCTCAGGCTGTCCATTATCAGCTGCAGCACCTGAGGATGTCCTGCATCGAGACTGTTTCCTGTTCCGGTAAAGTCGTCATAAAAACGCGGGTTTTCAGGATTGAGCCTGTAATAAGCTGCATTGTCTATGCCCCTGAAGGATAGGGTGGGTCCGAGCTGATTTCCCTCGCCAGTGTGGTTATACACAACGTCCAGAATTACCTCGACATTGTTCTCGTGCATGTTCTTGACGAGATTCTTGAATTCATTTATCTGTTCGGCCGGATTCTGGTTGGCACTGTACCTTATATCAGGCGCAAAATACCCGATGGTGTTGTATCCCCAATAATTTGAAAGTCCCTGCTTCTGAAGATAGTCAGAGTCGACTTTCTGGTGAACAGGCATCAATTCCACCGCAGTTATGCCAAGATCAAGGAGGTACTCTATGGCAGGGCGTGAGGATAACCCCGCAAAAGTTCCCCTAATGGATTCCGGGATGCTGCCAAGCCTCTTTGTAAATCCCTTTACGTGTGTCTCATAAATGACGGTTCTGTTCCACGGATGTTTTGGCGATTTCACTCCTTTCCAGTCAAAGTTATCGCCGTAAACGATGGATTTTGGTACAAAGCCAGCATCATCATTCTTGTTGAAGGACAGGTCTTCGTTCTGGTCTCCGAGAACATAGCCAAAGATGTCATCGCTCCACTTTATGGCTCCGGATAGTGCCTTCGCGTAGGGGTCTATAAGTAGCTTGTTGCGGTTGAATCTATGTCCTTTCTCTGGCATGAACGGGCCATCGACCCTGTATCCATACATGGTGCCAGCTCCAATCCCGGAAATATGAGCGTGCCAGACATGGTTGTCAACATTCTTGAATGAAATTATCTCGGACGGGGAGGAATCATCACTTTTTCTGTAAATTTCCAGTTCAACAGATGTTGCGTTTTCCGAGAAGATGGCGAAATTCGTACCATCCTCGGTGATGGTTGATCCCAGTGGGTACGGGCTTCCCGTACTGGTATTGAGCATGGCGAAGGAATACTTTTGTTGCCTAATATAGGTTTTGTGTTTACTGTACCGCTATAACGCTTCAGATCAATGCTATTTCACTTTGAATTCGCTGAAAATCCTCGAGACAGAATTTAACGGGACCTTGACCCAAAGCGGCCTGTTGTTAAGTTCGTACACAAGTTCATAAGCTGACTTTTCAGCGACAAACATCTTTAGCATCATGTCTGCGAATTCCGGGTCTGATCCGAGCAACTCACGATAATGCCCGACAGATTCCCTGTAAGCATCGACGAAAACATTCTCTGCACGAACCCTTGTAATATTGATAAATTCTTCATGCCCATCAACCCCGTTCAATTTAAAAACTGACTGCAGGAGGTAATCAAGGGACCTTATCATACCGGCAATATCCTTTTCAGGAGGATATTTCCTGATTCTTTCCGATATGTCCTTCATCGGTTCACCCTCAAAATCGATGACGTAATAACTGCCTCCGGCCATGAGGATCTGTCCCAAATGATAGTCTCCATGCACCCTTATCTTCTGTGCATGGCTTTCCCTTAACTTCGATAGAAGGTAATCCTCAGCATATTCAAGTGGGGCGGACCATTTTTCTGACGAGAAATTCATCCGCCCTAGTGTGTAGATGTCTTCCCTTTCTTCTATCATCGCTCGAGCGTTTTCCAGGTATTCCCGGATCTGTCGGGCAACACCGGTTATGTCTTTTTCGTTAACCTCTTCTGGTGTGAACGGCAGACCTCCAACGGAGGAAAGGGCACGGTGCATTCTACCGGTAAGCCTTCCGAGGCTGTCAGCAGCCTTGATAAACTCGACCATAAATTTTTCCTCAAAGCTATGGTCAGCCGTGTTTCTTCTCAGTAGGTCACTGAACAGCCAGTTATAATGACTCCACGCATCTTCCGAACCTGCTATGAATCTGGATGCATAGGCCAGGTAAATCTTGCCGGATCGGCCATAGTAAGCCACATCCCCCATTGGTGCTGGTGTTTCATGGAATTCACCCTGTGCAAAAAGTTTCTCCGGAACGTCAATGTCCGGGTTTTCTCCAGGCTTGATGTTTCTGTAGTTCTTTATGATAATCGAGTCTCCGATGATGAACGAACTGTTGCTCTGCTCTGACTTTATCACGCGGAATTCCTGGTTTTGAGGGACAGTGAAACTGTCTGTGGCAGAAAAAGAAATATATGAGTCCCCGTCGAATATCTTTGCACCAAGCAGGAAATTGTGCAGAAGGCTCTCTGCATATCTGCTTGATAGAAATGCGTCGGTCAGGGTGATCCGTTCAGAATTTACGACGAATGATCCGATGGCATTATCGTCTTCCGTTTCTGAAATTTCGACAGGAATGAAATATAAAGCTTTCTCGTCCCCCGCGAAAGTTATTTCGCATACGAGGGCTCTGATTGTATCGGAACGGTCAAGGGAAAAAGCGCTCAATATTTTCAACTTCTTAGCTTTAACGGCTTTATGTGCGTACCATCTCCGGGAACTGGCATATCTAAGTAATGATGAATTGAAATGTTCCTGCAGGAATGCTTTTGATACTTCAGTCATCAAAATCCTTCTCGTCTTCATGGTCCGGCACGGTAAGGTTGAGCCAGAAGAAGCCTCTTGGCGGCAGGGTGAAGAAATAAGGCAGATCTCCTATGCGGGGAAATGGTGATTTAGTGATGGCTTCCAGGGGTTTGAGCCCCCTGAATTCCGGGAGATTGAGCTCAACGTATGTCGGTCTTCTGGACAGGTTGAAGATGCATAGCATCCGCTGGTCTTTATACTCCCTGACGTATGTCAGTACCCTGCGGTTCTTCTGGTCTATGAACCTTATCCCTCCCCTTCCGAGCAGTTCTGAGTAATTCTTCCTAACTCTCAGCATCTTTTTCATCCAATTCAGCAGGGACGACCCAGACCTGAGTTCCGATTCGACATTGACACTCTCATAATGGTAATTAGGGTTGGTCACAACAGGCGAATAGAGCTGTTCGTTATCTGCCGTAGAGAACCCGGCGTTCCTGTCATATGACCACTGCATCGGGGTTCTGACGCCATTCCTGTCCCCAAGATACACGTTATCGCCCATACCGATCTCGTCACCATAATAGATAATTGGAGTGCCTGGAAGTGAGAACATTAGCGCGTTAAGTAGTTCCATGGTAGCCCTGTCGTTATCCACCAGTGGGGCAAGCCTCCTTCTTATTCCCAGGTTCAGCCTCATCTTCGGTAATTTTGCATACTCGTTATACATGATATCCCTTTCCTCATCGGTAACCATCTCGAGTGTGAGTTCGTCGTGGTTCCTCAGGAATATCGCCCAGTCACAGTTGTCAGGGATAGGCAGGGTCTGGCTGATAATGTTGATCAGTGGAAAGCTGTTTTCCCTGGCGAGAGAGATGAATATTCTGGGCATCAAAGGGAAATTGAATGCCATATGGAACTCATCGCCTTTCCCAAAGTATTGCTTCGCATCGCTTGGCCACTGGTTTGCTTCGGCAAGGAGTATTGTTCCAGGGAACTCTTCATCCATCATTTTCCTGATTTCCTTAAAATATTCGTGGGTCTCCGGCAGGTTCTCACAGCTAGTGCCCTCACGCTCAAACAGGTATGGGACGGCATCACAGCGGAAACCATCAAGTCCAAGCCGAAGCCAGTATCTTATGACATTCTTCATCTCCTCGCGAACTTCCGGATTGTCATAGTTGAGGTCCGGCTGATGGGAATAAAATCTATGCCAGTAATACTGCTTGGTGTTAGGCTCCCATGTCCAATTGGAGATTTCACTGTCTATAAATATTATCCTGACTCCGCTATATTTCGCGTCAGAGTCGCTCCATACAAACCAGTCTCTCTTGGGAGAATCCCTGCTCTTCTTCGCATCCTGGAACCATTGGTTCTGATCAGATACATGGTTCAGGACAAGGTCTGCCACCACGCGTATATTCAAGGCGTGAGCCTCCGATATAAACCCCTTGAAATCATCCAGCGTGCCATATTCAGGCTGGATTGAATAGTAGTCCGCGATGTCGTAGCCATCATCCTTCAATGGTGACTTATAAAATGGAAGCAGCCAGATGGCATCAACACCCAGGTCATGCAGATAAGGCAGTTTCATCCGAAGGCCATTGAAATCACCAGTCCCGTCGTTGGTTGAATCAAAAAAAGATTTGACGGGCACTTCATAGAAAACAGCATCCCTGTACCACAGCGGATTATTATCCATAATATCTACCCCTCAACCCTGAAAACGTGGGCCATTCTCTGATCCGGAGTGAGCCTGACATAACCATACATGCCCTGCCATACATATAACTCTCCGGTCAGCAGATCCATGATTTTGAATGGGGTGTCACCGTTGACTCCAAGGAGGTCAAGAGGAACCTTCAGATTTGCGGAATGCAGTTCTTTCGGGTTCAGGTTGACAGCTACGAGTATTGCATTCTTCCTGTCTGCGGATACGCGGCTATAAAAGATAATGTTTGGATTGTCACTTTGATGGAAATGCACGTTGCCAAACTCCTGCAACGAAATATTATCTCTCCTGATTGAATTGAGAGTTGCTATCAATTGTTTGATATTTCCTTCGCTGTTCCAGTCCCTGACCTTTATCTCATATTTCTCTGAATTAAGGTATTCCTCGCTGTTTTCCACGGCTTCATTTTCACATAGCTCAAACCCGCTGTAAATTCCCCAGAGAGGTGAAAGTGTGGCAGCCAGAACGGCCCTGATCTTGAACGCAGCTCTGCCACCTGTCTGTAGTATCGGGGGAAGTATATCCGGTGTGTTCGTAAACAGCATCGGCCTGAAGTGATCCGAAACTGGTGGGGAAGAAAGTTCTGTGAAGTATTCCCTTATCTCAAAATCGTAGTTCCTCCAGGTGAAATATGTGTACGACATGGAAAAACCCAGCTTGGAAAGTTCATACATAACAGCTGGTCGCGTGAAAGCTTCAGCCAGAAAGATAACGTCTGGGTATTCTGCCCTGACCTCTCGTATGATCCATTCCCAGAATTCAAATGGTTTTGTGTGCGGGTTGTCTACCCTGAATATCCTTACCCCTTTCTCAGCCCAGAAAATAACCACCCTCTTGAGTTCCAGCCATAGGTTCTCTTTGTCGGGAGAATCAAAATTTAAAGGAAAAATGTCATAATATTTCTTAGGCGGATTTTCGGCATATCTTATGGTCCCATCAGGTCGCTTGTAGAACCAGTCAGGGTGTTGGGTTACATATGGATGATCGGGGGAACACTGGAACGCAAGGTCCAATGCAATTTCAATTCCATATCCAGCTGCTTTCCTTATCAGGTCCACAAACTCTTCCATTGTTCCCAGATCAGGATTTATGGAATCATGTCCTCCGTCTGCGTTACCTATCGCCCACGGGCTTCCGGGATCAGTTCCATCCGCAACGCGGGCCCCGTTCTTTCCCCTCCTCTGTGTAACCCCAATTGGATGGATGGGGGTCAGGTATAAAACGTCAAATCCCATTGCGGCAATATCCGGAAGCCTGCGGACGCAATCGAGAAAAGTTCCCGAAATTCCAGGTTTCGCGCCCTGTGATCGCGGAAACAGTTCATACCAGCTGGCAAAACCAGCTTTTTTCCTCTCTACCACCAGCCTTAGATTCTGGCGGTAGGTCTCGGGATATAATTTTTTCTGATATTTCTGCACAAGTGAACTGAGTTCAGGACCCTTCAGTATCTCGATCACTTCGGAGGGGCTGGCATTCTTCATTGCCGTAAACCTTTCATTAACAAACGATTTCTCCCTCCCGGCTGTCTTCTTCATTATGCCTGAAAGCAGGGTCGAAACAACAGCTAGGTCACCGGATATGCTTTCGCCTCCCCTATACCAGGACTCAATATTGCCAAGGACTGTGGAGTAGGTATCTATCCATGCTTCTATTGTATATTCATATATTCCCTCCTGTTCAACCGTGAAGCTTCCCGTCCACTTGTCGTTGTATCCTAGATGCATCTGAGAAGCTTTCCATTTCATATCCCCAACTTTCCTGTACTTTAGATCTGCCCGGATTTTATCAGAACCGTGGGTGAATATGTCAGCTTCAACTGTGAATTCATCCCCTATAACCCTTTTTGCAGGAAATCTGCCGCAATCAATTAGGGGACTGATGTTTTCTATGGAGACCCTTGATGCATTCATTGCTTCCTCAACTCCTCTGATTCAAATAATAGCGCACCTAATGGGGGGAGACTGACCTCAAGTGACATTTGCTTCCCATGCATTCCCTGTGCCGAGGCTATCCTTCCACCATAGTTACCGACTCCGCTTCCACCGTAATCCTTGGAATCCGAGTTGAATATTTCCCTGTAGAAACCTGGGTGGTTCACTCCGATAACGTAATTGTATCTGGGTACGGGCGTAAAGTTAAAGACAGCCACAATCTCTTCGGAAGGTTCCACGGAATGCCTGATAAAACTTATCACGCTGTTATTGGAGTCATTAAAATCTATCCACTCAAATCCCCTGTAAGAGCAGTCCTCCTCGTGCAGTGCCCCCTTCTTTCTATACAGTCCGTTCAGATCAGACAGTAATAATGAGATCTGGCGGCGGGCATTCTCTTGTTCTTCATTCCAGTCAAGGCTGCTCAGGGCATTCCATTCTGCATCCTGAACAAACTCGTTTCCCATAAATATCAGTTTCTTTCCCGGATATGCCATCATATAAGAATAAAGTAGTCTTGCATTTGCCAGCTTTTGCCAATCGTCACCTGGCATTTTTCCATATATGGATCCCTTGCCGTGTACTACCTCATCGTGTGAAATTGGTAATATAAAATTCTCGCTGAATGCATACCACACGGAAAAAGTGAGCCTGCCCATGTCATATTTCCTGTAAATCGGGTCCTTGGAGAAGAACTCAAGAGTATCATGCATCCATCCCATGTTCCACTTGTAGTCAAACCCGAGTCCTCCAAGTTCAACAGGCCTTGTAACTCCTTCCCAGGCGGTCGATTCTTCCGCTATGAGCATTATACCGGGAAAACGATCATGCAGGACAGATGACAGTTCCCTCAGGAAAGAGATGGCTTCCAGGTTTTCCCTTCCTCCATACTTGTTTGGAATCCACTCCCCATCCTTTCGTGAATAATCCAGGTACAGCATTGATGAGACCGCGTCTATTCGAATTCCATCTGCGTGGTATTTCTCGATCCAGAACAGGGCGCTGGAAATGAGGAAATTACGAACCTCGTTTCTTCCATAATTGAAAATTCTCGTTCCCCAATCCGGATGTCTTCCCTTTCTAGGGTCTTCGTGATCGTATAAATGTGTGCCGTCGTACATCGAGAGTCCGTATTCATCGTCTGGAAAATGTGCTGGAACCCAGTCCAGTATAACTCCCAAGCCATTGTCGTGCATCTTTTCAATGAAATATATGAAATCTTCCGGAGTTCCAAACCTTGAAGTAGGGGAGAAATAATTGATAACCTGGTATCCCCATGATTCATCGAGCGGGTGTTCCATGACAGGCATAAGCTCTACGTGGGTGAAGCCCATCTGCTTCACGTAAGTGACAAGTTCGTCAGCAATTTCCCTGTAGTTTTTGAACCCACCGGAACCAGTTCTCCGCCAGGAACCAAGATGTACCTCATAGATGGAGATCGCTGAATTCCTAGATCCCGATGAGATCCTGTTGCTTATCCATTGACGGTCGCTCCACCTGGATGGTATATCCATTACGATGGATGCAGTTCTCGGTCGTTTCTCTGTAAGGAAGGCATAAGGATCTGTCCGAAGTGAAACGTCATTTCCGTTCCTGGGCATTATGGCATACTTGTAGTATTCGTTCTCAGTAATGCCAGGGATAAAAATTTCCCATATCCCTGACATTTTCACGTTGAACATTGGGTTCATGCCAGCATACCAGTGGTTGAAATTCCCGACCACTGACACGGATTTTGCATTCGGTGCCCAGACCACAAACCGAACTCCGCTCATTCCTTCTCTGACAGCAAGGTGAGATCCGAAGGTAAGGTAACTCTCGTATAACTGTCCTTTCCCATAGAGATATAAATCAAAATCGGAGATTTCCGGCGGATAGGCGTATGGATCGCCTCTGGCATCAATGTATCCGCTTTCGTCCTCGTACGACAGTTTATATCCTTTAGTCCCGGACCCATTCTTTGAAACATAGTGGTAAAAACCATTTCCATCGGAAATCATATCTTCTCTTGCGCCAGTTTCCTGGAATTCAACCCAGGCCCTTTTCGCCCGAGGAAAGTAACTCCTTATGACCAGGCTACCATCATCTAATTTATGTGGACCAAGGTAAGAGTGAGGACTCATTTCCCGGCAACCTTGTATAGAACCCATATAATCTGGATTAATCAGAAATTCCACCCGTCAAATTAAACATGATTTAATATGGGCTCTTCGCATAAAAATATTTACCCGTGGATGAATACAATGGTGGCCGCCTTTATGATCATGAATTGGCGACGATCTTGATCCTTTCACTAGGTCCCATTGGATCCTCTGGCCAAAAGATTGGTTGTGCCATCTCCACCATTCAACGTGGTCACACAAAGTGTCAGAGATGGACTATGCGGTTCATCCACTTCGATGATAATTTACTGGAAATATCTAGGTAGCTGTTCCTCAGTGATTCCAGGTTGGTCAAGGATACAGATTCCCGTATGAAAAATTTACCATCTATCTCACTGACCAGATTCTCGTCCATCAGCAATTGTATTTTTACGTTATCAAATAGAGGCTTCCTGAGTTCCCGGGTTCCCTTGGTCTCCAGGTTAAAAATAACACTTTTCAGTATCCTCGTCAGAATGAAAGCCCTGAATTCAGGCGAATTTCTAAGTGCCTCAAATTCGCTGGTTACTATGGACATTAAGCGTTCTTCGGCTACTTCAGGCAATCCTGCTCCTTTTCTGCTATAGAAGAAGTACGGCAATATGGCCCTACCATCCTCATAGGATGAAAAGACAAATATCCACCTTCTCCCTAAAACTCTCTGGATATCTTCAATTACCCTGTCTGACTCTATGGGTTCATTGTTTTCTACAATCGCCATCCATGAATGCGGAATAAAATCATCTGGGAGCATAAGTGAATTCTTGATTCCGAATATGGCATCTTCCTTTCTGACCCAATTGCTACCATTCTTCGATAATGACTCTATTTTTTTGTAAAGCAGCAGTCCGAAGGCATCTTTCATGCGAATCTCTGTATTGACAGCGATAGGAGTTTCTCCATTTATATGGAAATCATCCAGGTTTGCATCGGTCTGTAGCCTTACGGCATGCTCATCATTATTTATGCGTATTTCTGATAAAATATCACCATTTCTGGACAGAAAACCTTCGAGTTCAGATATGGAGATATCTTCTAGATTTTGTACTATCTGGGAAGTTTCCCAAGGGGTGATAAGAAAGTTTTTTTCTTTTGTGCTGTGGGGAAGTTCAGCCAGAAACTCGGCCTCCCTTATGATCAATGTGTCCAGAAGATATCGCGCAATTTTCACATCATTCTCAATGAGTTCCATTAAGAATGTCATGAAGTCATGCTTTATTTGTTTGCCCTAGCGGAAGAGGCAAATAAACATCCCTATTGAAAAATTTTAGTGCAAGTCAGGACAGGTTATGTTTCATTGGCTTACCCTCTTGCTCTAGCATTCGCTAAGGTTATATACGTAAGTTACTTATGACTCTATAGCACGTATGTGCTGGCGATCTGGGCTATGTCTGGTGACAGGTTTAATTATTATCTGAAGTTGATACTTAACGCGTCTCTTGACGAATATTACCTTATATCAGAGCAACTGCAGAATGACCCTCTTGTGTCAACTCCGGAAATTGAGGAACTGGACAGGCTTATAAACAGGTATATGAGCGTATATAACAAATTCGACATGAAGGTTGTCAATTCAGTGTCCGGAATCGAGGAATACCCACCACAGACTGCGCTGGACAATTTTGGGGGGAGTTCGGAATTCGTCGGTAACGAGTCCATGTTCAATATAGACTGGAAAGTATACATCCCTAAAGGAAATTTCACAAATTCTCCAATAAAGAAATGGTATTACAATGAAAAGATTTCGTCAATTCTTAACGATGTCCTCTCAGGAGTGGTTCCCGGGCACTTCAAAAATTATTTCGATGTACCACCCTGGGTACTTGGCACAATATACGCTCCGGGAACAATCTACGTACAGTTGTATGACCTTGTGAATTCAGCAATTTCAAAGTCGCTGATTCCAGGTTGGGACCACCTTGTGGACAGGGGGCTTCCAAGGGAGCTCGTCGATGCAATGCGCACCGAGAAACCTGGTTACATGTTTTGAGAAAATTCCGAAATGTTATCTATTATGCGGACATCATAACACATGAAATACAAAGGCATAATAACACCCATGCTGACTCCGTTCACAAAGGCTGGTTCGATTGATTATGCCGCAACTGAAACCCTTTTGGACTTCCTCAGGTCAATCAAAGTACATGGCGTCTTTCCGCTGGGTTCGACAGGCGTCTTTAACTGGCTCGAAACGGAAGAGAGAAAGAAATTCCTGGAGTTTGTCATTGAACATTCTAAGGGAATGAAGGTCTTTGCGGGTGTGGGCGCTTCAGGCAGCTATGAAAGTGTGAAGCTGGCAAGGCACGCCAGGGATGCCGGTGCTGATGTTTTGGTACTTATGCCAACGTATTACATCAAGCCGGATCAGAATTATATCTTGAATCACATGAACTTAGTGTTTGGAAAGATCGATGCAGACTTCTTTATCTATAACATCCCACAATTCGTTGGAGAATTCATATCGGTACAGACTATTGAATCTCTTATCAAGGCGAATCCCAATGTTGTGGGAATAAAGGAGAGTTCTGGTGACATGAGGTATTTCTCGAGACTTATCAGGTTCTCTGGGAAAGAGTTCTCTGTTATACAGGGACAGGATGACCTTCTCCTCCCATCACTTTCAATAGGTGCGGATGGTGGTGTTTGTGGAACGACAAATTTCTCGGATGCGGTCGTTGATCTGTATGGGAGCTTTATGGATGGCAATTATGTAAAGAGCAGGGAGATACAGGTCAGCAGGATAGATCCAATGATGGAAGCACTCGCCCTTTCTCCGTTTCCCGAGGCATATTATGCGGCATTCTACACAAAAAACAAATTGAGCGGCGGCTACAGGGAACCCATGGGAACGCCTTCTGATAAGGTGATAAGAGAAGTAGGTAAGTATCTCAGTGATCAGTAAAGGAACTGTAAATGGTTATTTGCCTGTCAATAACAAAAATATAAATATCGTCTTGAATTAGCTGTAAGCCTAAGTGAAGGAGGAATTAAAATGCAAAAAGGAACATATGTGAAATTTGAAACTCCCGAGTCCCTTGAAAAGAGCGCGCTTGATCTGGTTGAAAATTCATTCAGGAGTGGCAAGATAAAGAAGGGAACCAACGAAGTGATAAAGTCGATTGAGAGAGGGGAAAGCAAGATAGTTGTGATAGCCGAGGATGTGTCACCGCCGGAAGTTGTGTACTATTTACCCATGCTATGCGAAGAGAGAAAGGTACCATATTGTTATGTGAAAAAGAGGAGCGATCTGGGTTCTAAGGTTGGAATTTCATCGGCAGCTTCAATTTCCATCGTTGATTATGGAAAGTCTGAAGAGGTCTACAAGAAGATCGTCGGCGAAGTCAGCAAACTGAAGAAGTGAGGTGTTCTTTCTGGCAGATGAAGCTACTCCAGCAGAAGTTCTTGAATTGATGGGAAGGACCGGTATGACCGGGGAAGCAACGACCGTCAAGGTAAGAGTCATGTCTGGAAGGGATCAGGGAAGAATTATTGCCCGCAACGTCATGGGTCCGGTCAAGGTCGGCGACATCCTGATGTTAAGGGAAACAGCAAGAGAAGCAAAGAAATTGTCCATGAGGTGAATGAATGGTAAACAGAGTATGCTCATTTTGTGGTTCAGTAATTGAACCGGGAAGCGGGACTGTAATGGTAAGGAAGGACGGAGTCCCCATGAATTTCTGCAGCAGGAAGTGCAGAATAAATATGACCGAACTCAAGAGAGTGCCGAGATATACCAAGTGGACTGCGGAATACCACAAGATCAAGGATCTTAAGAAAAGATCGGCAAAGTCGTGAGTGAAGACTGATGGAAAGAACGCTGATTCTCATTAAGCCTGACGGTGTCAAAAGAAGACTCGTCGGCGAAATTATTGGAAGAATGGAAAGAAAAGGCCTGAAGCTGGTATCCGCCAAAATGCTTGTAATGACAAGTTCTATGGCAGAAAAGCATTACGAAATCCATAAAACAAAGCCATTCTACAGGGATCTTGTAAAGTACATCACATCAGGACCAATTTTTGCGGCTGTACTTGAAGGAAACAACGTTATACAGGTTGTCAGGCTGATGGCAGGGACAACTGATGGATCAAAAGCCCAACCCGGCACAATACGCGGTGATTTCGCCACGGGAATTGAGAGAAACATAATACATGCTTCCGATTCAACAGAAGCATATAACCATGAATACCCTATATTTTTTAGCAGGGAAGAAATGCTGGACTTTAGATACGGCGATGAAGATATAGTTTAGAGGTGGTTATGGATAACAAGACCATCAGACAACCCATTGTTTGCGTACTCGGTCATGTTGACCATGGAAAAACTTCTATTTTAGATGCTATAAGGGGCACAGCCCAGGCAAAAAAGGAAGCAGGCGGCATTACACAAAGGATAGGGGCTACACAGATTGACGTCTCAGCCATAATACATGGGACTAAAAACATCCTAACAAGTACAAGCTTAAAGATTCCCGGCCTTCTTTTCATTGATACTCCTGGACATGTTGCATTTGCAAATATGCGCGCAAGGGGTGGTGCACTTGCAGACATCGCCATACTCGTTGTGGACGTAAACGAAGGCCTTATGCCGCAAACCATAGAATCAATTAATATCCTGAAGAAATACAAAACTCCATTCGTGATTGTGGCAAACAAGATAGACCTTGTTCCTCTTGTTACTGAAACCTCAAATACCAGTTTTTCACAGTTCATAAAGAAGCAGAGGGAGGAATATAGGGAAGAACTGGATCGGAGGATATACGATTTAGTGAATGCAGTATATCTCCAGGGGTTTCCATCTGACAGATTTGATCGTGTTACTGATTTCTCCAAAACAATTGCAATAATACCGGCGAGCGCAAAACTGAGGATAGGGATACAGGACATACTCATGATGCTTGCAGGCTTATCTCAGCGCTATCTTGAAAAGGAGATCTCCATGGTCAACGGGGAAGCTAGAGGAACAATAATAGAGGTGAAGATCGAAAGTTCGGTTGGAACTACCCTTGACACAATACTCTACCAGGGAGCCCTCAAAACGGGAGACGTTATCGCGATTAACACGAAAGAAGGGCCGAAACTGACCCGTGTAAAGGCACTGCTGGTAAACAGTACCAGTGGGGAGAAGGGGCTGAAGGAAAAGAGGATCGTTTCCGCCGCTGCAGGCGTCCGTATCCTGATAAGCGACAAGTACGAGGTAATAGCCGGTTCTCCACTAATTGCCGTTACTGCTGCACCTGAAGCAGCCTTTCTTGAGATAGAAAAGGAGTCTAGGACAAACATCGATCTATCAACTCATGGGATAACAGTGAAGGCAGAGGCGCTTGGATCACTTGAAGCCATTGCTTATGAGCTTTCGCAGAGAAATATCCTCATCCGGAGTGCCACAATAGGCGATATTACAAGAAGGGATGCTACGGACGTGGCCACCCTGAACGACCCTATGGAACGCTTGATCATTGGCTTTAACGTCACTGTCACCGATGATGCCAGAGAAGCGGTGCTGTCAACCGATGTGGGGATCCTCGTTGGAAATATAATATACTCGCTTATGGACCAGGCAGAGAAATGGCTGAAGGACAGGGAGACACAGATACGGGAGGCCAGAAAGCAGGAAAAATCAATGCCGGCCAAGATAACAATCATGCCGGAAAATATCTTCAGGGCAACTAAACCCGTCATTGTAGGAGTGCACATCGAGGGAGGAAGCATAAAGGTCGGGGATAAACTAATCAAGTCTGACGGGAGATATGGCGGTTCGATCAAGAGCATCAGGGATGGGGAACTGAGCAAGAAATTTGCTGAGGCTCCATCTGAAGTTGCAGTGGCAATTGATGGAGTCACACTGAACAGACAGATTTTCCCAGGGGAAACTCTATACGTTGATATTCCAGAATCCGTCGTAAAGGAACTGAGGGAAAGCAATGCTGATGCTGCCACTATGAGCGCGATGGACGAGACAATAAAGATAAAGCGGAAAGAAAATATTTTCTGGGGGACCAGGGCATAATTACGCTTTTCTAGGCAGATGCAGGTTTCTCCCTGTTCCTTGATAGCAGTATAACTGGGACGCTAATGGCAAGCAGTGCAATCATCGCATAGTAAGTAAGAATTGCCGGTTTAAGTGCTATGGTTGCGATCATCATGGAGAGGCCCAGTACAAGGCACACTTTGTATATTGTGCTTCCGAAAATCACTCCAGTGCTGATCTCACTCCGTCTTTTTCGCATGGCGGATACAAAAATAAAAATTTCCGGAACTGAGCCAGTTAATCCAGCAAAGATGAACCCGGATGTAAAGAGGGACAGGTTAAGATAGGCAGCCAGGCTGTCCACTACCCTAACCAGTTCGTAGGAGGATAGAAACAGCAAAAATATGCCGAAAAAGAGATAAATCCACGAAAATCTGAATACGGCGACTTCAGCTGATGGCTTTAAGGCTTTGCCTGATTTCATTGCAAAAAGGTAAATGGCAAAAATTGACAGCAACGCAATGCCGACATAAACAGATGCAATTTCAGTGTATGCAAAAACGGACAGAATTAAATATGCGACGGCAAGGAGAATTGTCTCGATGCGAAACTTGCTGGAGCCGTTCCTAAGGGCGAAAGGAGCAAGAAGGAGAAATACAACAAATGTGAACAGGTTGGATCCCTGTATGTTCCCTATGCTTATTTCACCTAGTTTCTCGAAGGCTGCTGTCAGAGAAAGAAAAAGTTCGTCAATGGAAGCACCTATTGAAAGGATAACGGATCCAACAACCCTACCCGAGAGGTTGAACTTTGTTCCTGCTGAGATGGATTGTTCTACAAAAAAATCCGATCCAAGCTCGAGGCCAAGCAGAGATAGGATGATTCCGAGGCCCGTGATCAACAAGGATTCCAGAAAAATTTCAAAATAAAAAATCAGTAACAAGCCCACCAGGATAAGGATGGCATATGAATTCCTGGATAGGTATCTCAAGCAATCACGATATTGCTATCTGTTGAGGTCTTATTACCTTAACATTCTCCTCTACCTTAACGCCCCTATTGAGTTTTTTGTAGTCAACAGACTCTGGTCTCAGGAGGCTAACTATATAATTGAAAGCTATGTCGGCACTTTCCGGATCTCCGCAAGTATAGATATCAAGTGTGACCAGCCCATGTTCCGGCCATGTATGGAAAGAAAGATGTGACTCTGCCAGAAGAACTACTCCACTTGCTCCCTTTGGTTGAAACTGATAATAATCCGAAGAAATCTCGGTAAGTCTACCTCGTTTTATCGCACCCTCAAATATCGGGTAAAGCTTATTCGCATCAGAGATCAAATCCTCATCGACACCGTAAAGATCTGCAATAATTTGAACACCTACGGCCACTTTTATCTTCCTCCATTTTTACACCTCAAATAATACAGATTTCCATAATTAATATGTTGTATTTAAATATTTATTGAGTCTCGACATTTTTTTTAATATATTCAACACCAAATAAATTCGCACAGACCTAGCATGGTAAATAAATATATTTAGAAATATTATTATATTTTTATACAAATAAGGTCAAAGTTAATCTAGATGCATAATTT
>JAMDAM010000054.1 GCA_023484805.1 Thermoplasmatota archaeon
TTGACATCGGCAGTTATCTCAGATCCCCTTTTGGATGAATTATACCATCTTTTCAGTTCAGGAGTTATCTCAATCCTGTCAAACTTTCTTTTTGCCGTGCATGGATCATGCAGTGGAAGTATATAATAGTGTTTAAACCGTATAGGGTGTTAACACGGTCAGCCCCACTGATTTCAGGCAATCCGGAAAATGGCTATTTATTTGGATTTTCATCAGGGTGACAAATTTTACTCACTGAAATGCCGGAGAAAATATTCTATCCCAATGAAAACTCAAGCGCTGCGTTGCGGGAAGTATGTTAGAGATCTGCCTCCAACAGGCTGTCCCCACGCTTAACATAACCACACGCATCAAGCAGTGCTCCAAGAACCAGATCGATGACTCCCACTACAGGAAAATTTAACGTGTTTCCTGTGAGACCTTCAGCAGCCTGCAGCAGTGTCGATTTTGCCTGCAGATATCCCGCCTGTTTTATGTAAGGGCAAACGCTGGTTTTCAGTATTTCTGCGTCTTTATCCAGTTCTTTAATTATTTTTTTCTTCCCGCCTATTAAGGGAATATATTTCCTGAGACTCCCGCTTTCAGAATTCCACAATTTGAATTTTTCCTTAAAGTACTCCAGTGTCGCGTTCTGATTTACGTCCATTGTATTAACAGATCAATTTTTATAGATAAATATTTAGGATGCCGGATGCACGTTTTGAATTGCTTTATATCGGATCCACATTTTTATCTCTGACTTTTACAGGCATTTCCTCTTGGAAAGAAATATATACAATCTAAAAGTAAAGCAATTATGATAGCAGAGGAAATAGATAAAAAACTCAACATGGAGTTATCTTTTTCTATGTCCTCAAAGAATCCTCTTGCATCGTTCGCCGAAAAATTCCATATTTTTTCGCTTTCTAACTGGATTTTCAGGAATGCGATGTTTGAATTGTACTATATTATCCCTGTATCGGAAACAGCTACGAATGAAATGAGAATGTTTCTTGAAGGCATGGGTGCCAGGAGAAAGGGTGACGTCTGGATAATTCTCAGGGGAACAGAAGCGGTCCCACGTATCCCCATCATGAAAAGCCTTATGGATGTGGAATCTCTGGTCTTGAATTACAGCTACCTTGAGGGCAATATGGTAAATTTCAATTTTAGGTTTCACAGTTCTCAAACTGCAAAAGTTTCAGATGCGATTATGAGTCTTACGGAGAATAACGTGGAATTTAAAAATTTGTCAATCACGAAAAGCAACGGGCTGGTTTCGCTGATTAATTTTATCAGTCAGAAAACACCGCTCTGTTACACCCGGTTTATCGCCGAAGTTTCTGAGCCCACCACCCTTAGTCTGGGAAATGCGGTCAATTATACGTGGGAAAGAGAAGCTAGGTTCCAGACGGATAATTCTGGCGTAGGCTCATTATTTTACGTGGAAGGGGATCAAACCGATGTTGATCTAAGAGGGCTTTCTGAAATATCCAGAAAAGACGGAATCTTCGCCTCACCCCTAACGTGGCCAATGCTGGATTTTTACTCAAAGCTTGCACTCGAATTTCCGATTCCTGTTATTTCAAGGACTCAAAAATTTTCACGTTCAAGTATTTTTCTTGACACGATCCTTCCAGTTTCAAATCTTGACGATCACTTGCGAGTAGCAAACAGTACCAGACTGCAGTTTCCTGATGAAAAGCTAACGCTTTTTGAACTGAAGTACCTGTAATATGCCTGCTCTACAAATCGGGCCCCTTACCTTCAGTACTTCCTTCGCCTATGCCATTATCAGTGAAATTTTCCCCGGACATAGTAAAAATATCATCGATGGATGCAGCCATCTGAATGCCAATGCCCCATTCCGGGTACTTTATTCGAGCCTGACCGAGTATCTTCATGTAGTCCGGGACAAAAGTTGATGGCAGCCATATTCTCCCTGTAACAACATTACCATCGTACCTGTGGATGGAATCATTAAAAATGTTGAGTTTCTCTGCTTCTGAAACCATATACTTAATCACAGGATTAACCGTGTAAGCTTCGTACAGATGATCTCCCCTTGAAATGGTTACCAGCTCATATCTGTCTTCGTTCTCAACTTCCTGTGAAAAATGGTAAATATGATGAAGCTTGAAGTCCCCGCTGTCATATTTTCTAATGCGTATCCACGGCTTACTGAACACTTCTGTGCTCTCTGAAAAGATGGATTGCTTTGGTCTCATGGTAAACTCAATTCCCGCAAGAGGAACGAGGGCAGATATTTCGTTCAGTGTTTCAAGCAACCCTCTCGACTTGCCAAAATAGTCAATTGAGAATCCTTCACTTGCCTTTATCCCACTAAGCAAGGCTTCAGATACGCTGTTTGTCAAGTCAGCATGAAACCTTATCCTCATTCTCATGAGACCTTCTTTCAGCGATATCATGTCAATAGTAACAGACGGCTTGCTCAGGATCAGGTTTATTGCATCTTTGACAAAGGGCTCATTTATTTCCCCACGTACAGACCATAGGTCCTTTGTTTTTTTAGCACCCATCAAAGTCAATGATCGCTTCCCTTCGCTTGACTTGTCTGCATTAAGAGGAAAATAATAGATGACTTCCATTTTTTCCTCGCCATATAGTAGAAAGCCAACAGCACTTTCCTCCAATCTTCTGGACGCTTCCAGTATCGGGTCTTTCCACTGAAAACTAAAATCGCATTGCATAGTAAGTTTCCTGTCAATTTCAGATGTATATTTCATATTCTTTTCGATGGTCATATGCGACGATTGCTCCCCACTGGATGCTGATATCACTACGCTTAATTATTTTTGTACTTCCCCGGTAGTATTACCGATATGGGATATGTTCGTTATCCATACGGTCCTCCTGTTCCGTAGCTTTATTTGCCAGCATTGATAGCGATTGCTTATCTCTGGAGTGTACAGAGCGGATAAATACTATGTTTGCACTTATTTAGGCAGGTAGTGGTAGTCCATGCAAAATCCTCCTCTATGAGACTCGCTGCTCAGTGTGATGCGTATTCTACCCTGTTTCAATAATGATTCTACATTATTTTGTCCCGCTTCATAAGGTAAGAACAATAGCGGAAGATCGCCGCAGAACATTGAAGAACCTTAATTTATATATATTGGCGGCATTTACTTCTATGACCGAAGAAGATGTTCCTGAAGGGAAACTATGGGTATGTCTGCGTTGCGGTAAGAGGGTGAGACGCACTACACACCCTGGAGATTTTACCGGGGGGGCGTGTCCTGCACGAAGTGACGGCCGCCACAACTACAGTTGAATACGTAGGCAGCAGCAGTAAAAGGTGCATAATTCAGATTACAAACATTCTGATTGTCGGGATAGACTCTTGATGGAGCCAATTCTCGGGAAAATACTATTGTTGATATGTCTCTTTCTGGGATGATAACTTTTATACGCCTTTTTGTTCATCCACCCCATGAAAAAGCCATAAAAGTTATTCCAACTGGAACAAATGTAACAAAAATGTTCGTACTTATAAATCCAATTGATACATTCACGCTTTAGGGTATTGTATTACTCTAGACAAAACGAGTGGTTGATGGTAATGTTCAAATACATTAGGAAGTTCATAAAAATATGAATGCTCCGCCGGGAGAGGGGGTGAAATAGGAATGGAGTCAAAAATAATTAAAAAATTACAGGACAGGGTTATTCTTGTTGTGCTTACCATCGTTGCTTTTGCTCTCACGGGAGTGAGTTCGTTTGGGTCTACTTTCCATCAGTATATGGTGGGAGGTGTAGTAGAGTACAGGTTTTATGCCACTTCAATAACGTATACTCTGATGTATATCTCGTTGGTTTTCCTTCTTCTGGTAATTATTACGTTGGTCATTTTCCTTAAGGAACTGCGTATTGCAAAGAAGGAAGGTGCTTTGACATGACAGAACTTACTACCACCTAAAAAAACGGGTCTGCCGGGATTTGAACCCGGGTCTCCGGCTTCGAAGGCCATAAGGATATCCTGGCTACCCCACAGACCCATTCCACATCGCACACTTTCATAAAGAATTGATCTTGTCCGGATCAGAATTTAAGTGTGGACTGAACTTCATTCCCATTAGGAAATAGGTTGTCCGTGTTCCCTTCGGCTTCAATGTAATCAAACAATGAGTATAATGGCTTAACTTTCTTCGACCTCTCCGGCCTGTACGGTGTAAGGAAATTGAAACAGATTGAGCATTTTGTCTCAAATGATGATACCAGTTGGCAATTTCCATCCGAATTGTAGATACAGAGTTCGGTATTCGGAATACAGTTCACCTCGTGAGGATTTCGGCTATCTTGGCCATCTCTGCAGAAGTCCTTTTCCCGGTAAATAATCCTTTTATAAGGTCTATGACTGAATTATCATCTGCAAATTTGGCCTTTGCCAGCCCAAGGATAAGAAACGGATAAAACATCACGTTATAAAGTGCACTTCCATCCCACAGGTCAGATACAATTTTCTTTGATTCACTATAGAACATTTCAGAATCTCCGCTTTTCAAAGCCATTGCAGCATCCAGTGCCCTGACTGAATAGTCAAATTTCCTAACACCCGTGCCCTTTGGGAGAGGACTCAATTTTAGTATTTCATCGAATTTTTCAGTCGTGAGAAGGTATATTATCTTGTTCAGTAAAGTTGTCAGCTTGCTGCTGAAGTCCCCCATCTCCTCAGAATACTTCTCTGAAGCTTTGATAGCTACCAGTGCTTCGTTGTCCATCCCCTTCATCACAAATATGTTTGACCAGAAACCAAGGTAAAGGGGTATGAAATCTTCCAGCAAATTGAAATCAGTAATGAAGTACTTGAGGTCAAGTTCCGAAATTTTGCCCATTTTAAACATTATAAGGTGTCGCAGGCTTTCCGACAAGCTTTTCCAGTCAGGGTTTTCTGTCAAGCTGGAAAGTTCTACAGCCCTTTCCGAGAAAGGCAACGCCTTTGCGAAGTCCAGTGCTTCTGTATAGAAAGAAGCTATATACCTATTGTAGATAAATCGTATATCATTATCCTGGACAATTTCCAAAAGACCGTCCATGGTCTTCTCATATGACAGGGACTCCTGACTTTTGCCAATGATGTGCAGAATGTCCATGATATTGTAAACGGCGTAGGTCCTGATTCCCAGGTCTCCATTTATATATGTGTTCTCAAGGAGTTCCTTGAGCATGTCTATTGCCTTCTGGAAGTTTCCCTCGAAACTTTCAATGATTGCCAGATCGTGCAGGTTCCTGTTCATCTGGCGGATTTTCCCACGCTTCCTTTCAATCTCCAAAGCTTCGCCATACAGCTTCTTTGCCCTGTCAAGTTTGAATATATCAGCATTGGCAGCTGCCATTGTCGTAAGCACTTCATCAATCTGTTCATTTAAGCTGTATGCTTTTGCTATTTCCATTGCTTCGCTTGCAATTATGAGGGCTTGAGGGGATTTCTTGGTCCTGAGAAGGTAGGAACCCTTGGCAACCATCGCCATTACCTTTTCATCCGGCGATAGACTCTTATCGGCAAGCAGCCTCTCTATTATTGCGGCTGCTTCATCATTTCTTCCAAGGTAGATCAGGGCTGAAGCGACCTTCAGTTCAGGCTCCTTACCTGCGATATCGCTGAAATCGTTTTCCCTGAAGCATTTGAGGGATTGATCAAACTTGCCAACAAAATAAAGGGAATTGCACCTGATCAACAAAGCATAACGCTTAGTGGCGGCGTCCAGCCTATCCTCAACAAGGTCCAAGAACGCAATAAGATCCATTGGTGAAACAAACGAGTTGATAAGTTGCTTCCACTTGCTTCTTATAATTTCACCTATCCTGTCGTAGAGTCCCCTCTCCCTCAGTATATTCAATTTTGTCTGGAGTGAAAGTTCATCAAATGCAGAACTGTTGATCAGCTGATCTGCAAGGTCGAGTTTCCTTACGTCTGAAACCTTCGAACGGATTATGTCTGTCATCCTGCGCCCGGATATCCTATATTTAAAATTGTTGATGGCTATTATTCCGCTGCTGTCAAGTGATTCCATTACCTTGTAGAGGTCTGATTTTGATACAGAAGTTATCCTGCTTATGACATCGAGATCAAGTTCCTCCCCGCTGAGGGCCATGGTCCCTGCGACTTTCATCTCAGTCTCGGAGAGATCAGCTATCTTCTTTGCATAATAATCATCTATGGCAGGCGGTATGGGAAGAAACCTGAAAAGTGCCTCATTTACCTCCTTTCTGTCATTTATGATCCCTATATCTTCATAATACTTCAAAGCGTAATTTATCGTGCTAAGATCTCCAGAGGAGAGCCTGAAAAGGTCCAGGGTGAAATTCTCTGGAAGTTTATAGCCCATCATCTGGGTATAAAACCTGGCATCGTCATAGTTTGCTTCTCGAAGGTTAATTATGTGTATTTGAGGCTCCGTTGCAGAAACGATGATAAAATTGAATTCGGGGGTATCCCCATGGTTTCTCTTTGTTTCATTGTAAGTACCAATCAATGAAAATCCCAGTTTAAGTGCAGTTCTGGAAAGGTACAGGAAAAGGTCCTGGCTTGATGTGTTCAGTCTTTCAATCCCCTCAATTATTACAAGAATTTTCAATCCTTTATTATCAGTGAAAAAATTATTGAATTTCCTTATTATTTCATTCATTCCCCGCTCTTCAACCGTGTCATACATTGCGTTGAGTATATAGTTAAAGGGCTGGTAAGGCATTGATTCCTGGGCTATGTTTCCCGGGAACCTGTATACAAGGTAACCGTGTTCAGTTGCCAACGTTTGTGCCATGTCCATTATTTTTTTCTTTCCACCAGGAAATTTACCTGAAATTAAATGTGTGGAAATCCCCTGTTCTCCATCCGAAAGGAATTTCCTGATATGATCCCATGTGGACTGCAGGGAATCTAATTTTTCCATGGCATAACTCTAAACAATGGAAGGTATTAAATGTTAACGAGTAAGCTAACCAATCTTTATAGTCTTAACAAAAATTACACGTGGTGGAAAGATTAGAAAATGACGTACTGGATATGGAATGCAATCTTTCTGTAACTGGAAACCTGCAGATGTTTCAGATATCGAAAAAATTTCAGATATTTGCACCAGCTATGCCTTTAATCAGGAAAAACAAGGCCGAGATTTACTTTTTCTTGCCGGAAGAATCCAGTCAGAGCGTCGAAAGGAGGATGTTTCTTGAAAAGTATCAGGCTAAGCTTTCCAACAAAACCTGGTTCATTTTTATAAGCAGCGATCTTGTGGGAGACATCCTGCCGCTTGTTCAGCTTTCGGAGATAAAATCGGTCTATTTCGAAACAATGTACATGCATGACGGTGTCTTTACCATAAATTTCAAGTTCCACAGTTCGGACATAAAACCCGTATCTGGTTACGTAATGGAAGCGCTCTCTTCAAGCACTCCAAACTTGTCCATAAAACTAACATATATGGGATCAAGGAAAAGTGTAGAGGATGCATTGAAAGTAATTTCCTCACACTTCATGCTCTATTCGGTAACATTTGCATCCAGGCCGCCTTCACAGAACAAGTTGATTGAGGACAACCCCCTAGGCCTGGAATGGAGGAGATTCATCAGGTTCCCTGGCGAAGAGGAAAACATACACGGGCTATATAAGATAAAGGGAAAGCCCCACTCGCTCAACGGTGTCAACGTAATAAGCGAGGCGGATGGAATCTATGAGACCGTAACAACAAACCCCGTGCTGAACGAATTTGCACTTATGGCCAACTCCCAGTCCCTGGCAAGATTCTGTGAGAATCAGGAGTTTGACGGAAACATCCTGATGTCTTCTTTTGTAACTATGGAAAGCCACCTCCACTCATACATATCTATGGTCGACGAACTTAACAGGAAATTTAAGGACTGGTCTATTTACATCGAGAGGGTGATTCCAGTTACGGATATCATTTCTCAGTAGTTGAGATATATCCGCTTGCCGGATTCGGTCAGCTTGGTTCTGCCAAATTCCGTCATCCCCCTCAATTCCTCAATTGAGAAAATTGATCCATCCCTGCACAGTTGAAAGCCGTCAACCGAGCAGGAGTCGCAGACACCTATCCCACACTTCATCAGGCGCTCCATGGCAAATTCGGCTCTGATTTGGCTTCTGTTAAGGAAATCAAATACCTTTTTTAGCATGATCTCCGGTCCGCATACATATGTCATTTTATATTTCTCCAGATCTATGGTACTGAGGGCATCGATGGGATTTCCACGAATACCGGCGGAGCCGTCATCCGTAACCTCAAAAAGCTTCCCGCCCATTATCCTGTCACTGAAGAGAAGTTCAGCAGCAGTTCGCGCGGAAACGATGGCATCAGTATCCTTTGTGATCAGGGGCCTGAGGGAAGCCATTCCAGAACCGCCGCCTATAAGCAATGCAGGACCACTGACAGTTGAGAAAGGCCTTCCATATGGTCCCCTGAAAAAAATCCTGGATCCTCTCTTGAGTTTTGTGATAGCGTCTGATGCTGGTCCATAGCTCTTTACGGTGATTGATTTTATCGTGTCAGTTGAGGACAGCGAGATTGGTATTTCGCCGGTTCCAGGGACCCAAGCCATGATGAACTGCCCTGGCTTTGCCTCCTGTTTCCATTCAAAGTATATTGTTTTCACAGTGGGAGTGTTATCTTCCACGTCTATGACTTCAGAATGCATCATCTTCTGATCGCCGCCCCGATGATCTCCCCTATGGATTCTATCTTTTCAGACTTCATTATATTACCAGTCTCCAGAGACAGTTTCTTGAATATATCCCTTCCATCTGAATGTACCGCAGTTCCGATTTCGACGCAGGATGCTCCAGCCATAATGTATTCAAGGGCATCTTCACCGGTACGGATTCCTCCAACACCTATTATTTCCTTTCCGGTTTCCCGCTTCACCTCATATACATACCGTATGCCAACAGGTTTTATGCAAGGTCCCGACAGTCCGCCAAAGGAATTGCTAAGCACAGGCATCCTAGCGTATATGTCAATAGCCATGGCCTTTACCGTATTTATGAGGACATACGCATCCGCTTTCTCTGCCGCCTTTGCGATTTCCAGCATGTCGCTGATGTTTGGGCTCAGTTTCGCAAAAACCGGGATTTTTACAGATCGCTTCACTTCACCAACTATGGATTCCACAAGATCTGGATCGGACCCCACCTCCTGGCCGAATCCCTTCACATGCGGACAGGAGAGGTTGAGTTCAATGGCGGAAGCCCCATATGCTTCCATCTTCATGGATAACTGGGCAAACTCTTCGGCAGTTGATCCGAATACGCTTCCAATTACCGGCTTCATGGATTCTCGTGCAATCTTCATCTCTTCCCCGAAATTGTCAATTCCTGGGTTCGCGAGTCCTATTGCATTGATCATGTTCCTCCCGTCAATTTCAACGACAACGGGAGTACGGTAACCGCTCCTTTCAGAGATACCGATTGATTTAGTCACAACGGCGGCGGCTCCCTCGTCCAGCACTCTCTTCATCGTGTAGCCATTTTCATCCAGTATGCCTGAGGCAAGAATAAATGGGTTATCGAGCCTGATGCCAGATATCTGCGTGTTTAATCTGTTCATGGTGTCCTTCTTCAGCAGATCATCGATGGTTATAAAAGGGTTAGGAGCAGTTTGAGATGAAATTATGAGAACATCCTTGAATGAAGGATAACATTGAGATCTACTGAAATTCTTCCGCAGGGAAATGATCCAGGATTATTATCTTCTGTGACTCCCTCTTTGTAATTGCCGTATTGGTCTGTATCCTGATTCCATAAGCATAAAGGGTCGAATATATCATGTTAACTTCTATGTTTGACAGGAACATGGTTCCTCCAAGAAGTGAAAAGGCCCTGCAGGCTGTATTGTTAGCATACTTCATCACCAGTTGGTCAGAAACGGATAGGTACTCGCGGATAAGCCCGTCCGTGATATCATTGCTGATAACCACGCGTGATGCTCCGGATACAAAGGTATCAATGAGATCAGGAACCCTGTATGGGTAATTCATCACCACCAGCTCAAAATATTTCGACAAATTGCCATATAGCTTCAAATTTGGCGCACCTGACCTGATTGAATCCATATCCACAACAAACAGGTCTTCAATGCCACTCTTAAGCAGGTCATCCAGGGTCCGGTTGTCCCTTATTTCTCCATGCTGTATTGTGATGCATTCCATTAGACAGATATGGATGTTTATTCTATATAAATAGATGAATCATTATCTGCAGTGATAAGAACTGTCATAGTGAATTTATCCGTTGGAAGGATATATGTTGGGATTTCCACGAATTTTCAGATGTCTGCTGCATTAGGCATTAAAAAAATTCTAACTTCATTTGTGCAGTGCTGGAAAGAAAACATTAAATTTGCGTTGCCGTTAGCTTCTCCATGGTAGAAGCTCCCCAACCATATGCCATAAGGCTGCAGAAGCTCCTGGTTCCAATGGGGAAAGGCTACCGTTCCAAGCGCGTGCTTCAGATTGCTTTTGACCTGGCGCGTTCCTATGACTCTGAAGTCACCGCATTCACTGTGAAGGAAACGACACAGGAAATTACGTGGAGTGACAAGGTATCCCTCGTTACAGGTGCATTCAAGGATGGGAAGGACGAGCAGATAAAGGTTGTTCCCAGGATCCGGATGGCTGATTCGGTGAAGGAAGGCATTGTCGCGGAGAGCCTGGCGCATAATTATGATCTTCTATTCATAGCAACATGGAAGCGGTCTTCGCTTTCTGCCTCACTGTTTGGGGGGATTGGGGACTATGTGATCAAGAATTCTGGCACGACCACTGCTGCTCTGAGCGTGAAGAATAACCAGTATCCTTACAGGAGGATACTTGTTCCCATATCAGAGGATATAAACACGAGAACTGCGATCGCTTTTTCACTTTACCTAAAAAAAGCCATTAATGCTTCGCTTTACCTGGTGGATATGAGGAAGTACGACAAAACCAGGACGCACGGATTCAGGATGCTGTTCGAGAATATGGATAGGATTGTGGGAAGTTATGGTCCCGAGATAAATTTCACACGATCGGGCATGACGACTTCCTTCAAGGACGAGATACTTTTTCACTCCAGGCAGATCAAGCCCGACCTGATAGTGCTGGGAATCCGTCGCGGCAAAGGTGGAAAAGTTCGCATTAATGCTGCAATAAAATCCGTGATCAAGGATACGGATCAGGACGTCTTTCTAATCAAGAAATGACGGCTGCACAAAGCCGCTTTGCATGAGCTTGTCTATGATTTCGAAGTTCAGCGTAACGGTGTTCACATACGGTGACCCGAAAATTGGAAAATTATACATTACATCTGAGGCAGTGATGTTAACCACGAAGTTCTGTGCATCTGCATAGGAAAAGCTGCCATTCGTGATAACCGAAAGGTTCGCAGCAATCCTGTCGATCTGGTCTATGGCGCCCTGAAGCGGAATGTTGGGATCAAGTCCTGATCCTGAATATGCGATCATTGCTTCAGGAATCTGCGAGGCGTTCGAAAGGTTGTTCTCCTGCTCGAAGTCCTTCAGGTAAGTCTTCGTCTGGTTAAGGAGCTGGCCGCTGTCTATGGAGTAGGAAGGGCCACCAGACTCAGACAGGTTGAAACCGATGCCGGATGGCCTGGCCTGAAAGAATATTGATGAGTTGAAAGCCTCTGCAAGCAGGTATGATCCGTATACCTTTCCATCTATTTTTACCGGGGATCCAGTGGCGGAATTTGGATCAATCTCCTGTGTTATCAAGGCGGTTATGGTCGGAAATGCAAAGCCGAGAAGGAACATCGCAATAATCGCCAGCGCTGTCGTCTTCATTATCATCTTGCCGAATGAATTCTTTTTCACCATCCCACCCCAAGAATCGAAAGCAATACGTAAATAACCTTTATTGCCAAAAATGGAACAATAATTCCGCCGAGTCCATATATGAGTATGTTTCTTCTGAAAAGTTCTGCAATACTGGATGGCCTGTATTTGACGCCCCTGATCGCCATCGGCACCATAAGAGGTATGATGATGGTATTGAAGATCAGTGCGGATGTTATCGCCGTCAGGGGATTCTCAAGTCCAAGTATGTTTAGCGCTCCGAGTGCTGGAATGAAATAGAACATGGCAGGTATGATTACGAAATACTTTGACACATCGTTTGCTATGCTGAAAGTCGTCAGCGCACCTCTCGTGATCAGTATCTGCTTGCCTATGAATATAACATCCATCAGCTTTGTGGGATCGGAATCCAGGTCAATCATGTTGGCTGCATCCTTGGCCGGCGCAGTTCCCTTGTTCATGGCCATTCCAACGTCAGCCTTTGCCAGGGCTGGAGCATCATTGGTTCCGTCACCAACCATTGCCACCATCCTCTGCTTTGCCTTCTCAGAAATCACAACGTTGAATTTGTCCACTGGCGTGCTATTGGCAACATATTCGTCAATTCCGCTGAGGTTCGAGAAATATGATGCAGTGACCTCGTCATCACCCGTGCACATTATGGTCTTAATATTCATCTTCTTAAGGAGATCCAGGCGTTGTTTTATCCCTGGCTTCAGGGTGTCATTAAGCTCAATTACACCCACAAATTTACCGTCCTTTACGACAGGCAATGCAGTGCCACCCCTAAGTGATATCTCCTTGCAGAGTGCGACAATAAAAGTATCGCTGAGCTTGTGGTTCTTGAGCATTGTTGAAAGCGCGCCTTTGTAGATGTACGTGTCTTTTCCCTTAATTCCGCTGAACCTAGTATCTGCGGAGAACGGCAGGAATTCAAATCCGGCTAAGTCAGAAACAGAAACTTCGACGCCCTTTTCCCTGGCCAGTTTCACTATGGACATCCCTTCCATTGTGTTGTCCTGCAGGGAAGCCAGCGCAGAGTACCTCATGAATTCCGTTTCCTGCACACCGGAGTTCGGATAAAACCGGATGGCCTCCCTGTCCCCCATTGTGACCGTGCCGGTCTTGTCAAGAATAATAGTGTCCACGTCCCCGGCATTTTCCACGGCTCTGCCAGATTTGGATATGACGTTGAATTGTGATATCTTGTTCACCGCTGCAATGCCAATTGCCGGCATCAAGCCTCCGATCGTGGTGGGGATGAGCGCAATTAGCAAGACTATCAGTATGTCCAGGTTGGACGTGAAACCAAGGAAATTAGATAAAGCAAATATTGAGGCGGTGACCATGAGGAATATGAGCGTCAGACCTGACAACAGGGTGGATAGGGCAATTTCGTTCGGTGTCTTTTCCCTTACGGCCGCTTCAACTATCTCGATCATCTTGTCTATATAAGTTTCTCCCGGATTTGCGGTGATCCTGATCACAAGTTCATCGGTCTGCAGGATTGTCGACCCGGTGACGCTGTCTCCCTGTAACTTACGGATGGGCCTGGATTCCCCCGTTACATTGGATTCGTTAACATAGCCGGATCCGGAAACAACCTCGCCATCTCCTGGAATAACCTCACCTGCACTTACTATCACCATGTCGCCGGATTTCAGTTGATCTGATGGAACGGTCTCCTTTCCATGGTCAGTGACCCGGTTGGCATTTGTATCCGTCTTCATTTTTTTCAGGGAGGCGGAGATCGATTTGCTCTGCTCCTCAGACAGGGTTGTACTGAGGTTAGAAAATAGCAGGGTAAGGAAGAGAAGTATTGCCACTGCAAGGTAGAAGCTGACATAGACCCCCGTTGAGGGAGCATCGAAATATGAAGGGAAAAACATTACAAAAATTGAGATTATGAAGGCAATTTCTGTCACAAACATCACTGGGTTCTTCATCTGGAAATCCGGCCTGAATTTCTCCAAGGTACCCTTAATGATCGATCCATATTCTTTCAACGAATCACCATCCAGATTGACTGCTCAAAGGCCTTAGCCCACGAAAGTATCGGTCCCAGGGCGAGGATAGGAAAGAAAGAAAGCAGGCCAACAAGTATCATTACACCAAGGAGCATGAGTCCAAAGTAGAACGACCCTGTATCAATGCTCTTCCCGATCTCCACCTTCGGCTTCTTGTTTGAAAAGAGATCTGCTATCTTCAGCTGGAACCCCATGATCACGTATCTTCCGAGGATCATGATTATGCCGTCCAGCACGTTGAAGTAAACCTGGTTTGTAAGGAACCCGCCGACCTCAGATCCGTTGTTTGATGCGGAGGTAGCAAACTCGTAAAGGAGTTCTGTGATGGCATCCGGTTTTGGATTCGTGAATGAAGCCATTATGCTGGGGATCATGAGGGTAACGCCCAGCGGGATTATTATCAAAAGGGGATGGGTAATAAGCGAGAGCGTAGAATACTTGATCTCCTTCGATCCAATTTTAATGCTCATCAGTTCAGGAAGCTTTCCTACCATGAGGGATGCAATGAACACTGTAAAAATCACCGAGGTGAAAATATTAAGGACACCCGTACCTATACCGCCTACCGGGTCATTAATCAGGAGGTTTACAAGGTTTCCCAGCAGGCCAGCCGGCGAATATGCCGCCAGCATTGCATTGGATGCGCCGGTGGACGTGATGGTGGCCCCAATGCTGAAAATGGAAGAACCTGCTATGCCTATGGCAGTTTCCTTTCCCACCATGTTCCCGTTGTAAATGACGCCAAGCGTGGATAGGGATGGTATTCCAGTTATTTCACCGTAGAAAGTGAGAAATGCGGTAAAAACAAAGAAAATCATCAGGACTGAAACAAGCATTACCATGAACCGGCGATTGCTGAAAACCTTGCCAAGGGCTATTATGGACCCAAGCGGTATCAGAAGGAAAGAGGTAAACTCAGTAATGTTCGTGAACCAGTTCGGGTTCTCGAAGGGAAAAGCGGCGTTCGCTCCATAAAACCCTCCGCCGTTTGTCCCTATGTTCTTGATGGCTTCCAGGGTTGCAACAGATCCGAGCGGAACCTTGTATGCAATCGAGGAAAATACTGGTTGCACACTGATGTAGGACAGAGTCGTTTCCGGAATCCCGCTCAATATCAGTATCACAGTTACAAGAAGGGTGAGGGGCAGTATGAGGTAGAATATTGAGACAAGAAAGTCGTGGTAGAAGTTTCCAATCGTACCCTTGTCCTGAAGAATTCCCCTTATGAATGCCATTGATGCGGCAAAACCGGTTCCAGCAGATAGGAACATAAGGCCTGTGATTACGAACGTCTGGCTCAGGTAGGAGAGATCGAAAGGGTTGGAATAGTGCTGCAGATTGGTATTGGTCAGGAAGCTGCTTACGGTGTTGAACGTCAGGCTCGCTGTCATGTGATTGTTCGCGAATGCAAAGGGGAAGTCTCTCTGGTAAAAAATAAAAATGAATGATATAACACCGGCAGCGGCATTGAAAAATAGCAGGGTAAGAAAATACTCCCGGAATTTCATCTGCCTTTCAGATCCCTCGCCTATGATCTTCTCGAAAAAGCTCACGATCCGTCCCGAGATCGGCGTGAGCCAGTTGTCCTGGTCTCTGTATATCTTAGAGATGAACCCGGAGATTATCACTCCGAATATAATCACGATTGCAAGGTAGATAAGTATGATAACTACACCAGATGCAACTCTGTTGACCTGCCAGAAAGAGTTGCCATATCCGGACAGGGATGAGATGCCAAGGGGATCATAACTCAAAATTTCTCAGCTCCAATTATGGTATAAAGCAGGTATATGGCTGTAAATAGCAACACCAGCCCTAGAATGACATAGACTGCAAGCATCGCAGAATGCCAATGCAATGGAATATAAAAGTATTGTCCAATTCAAGCATCCCAGCGCTGACACCTGTGCGTTCTTTACTTATTTCTTACAGTCAGGTAGGAAGGTTCGGGTCTTCTGCTCATATGTCCTTGCCCATGTAAGGGCCAAGGCGCTCGTATCCTAGCCTCCTGAAATAGTTTCTTACACCGATTCCGCTGATTACAAGCATCCTGTTCAGGCCACAGTCTGAGCTTATCTTTTCAGCCTCGTTAAGAAGTTCCGATCCTAGGCCCTGGTGTTGCCAGCCATTCATATCGTGCCTGCCCAGGGGTACGACATTTCCAAATATTTTCAATTCTCTTATGATGGATGAATCCGCCATTTCCTTCCGGTGGGCTCTTTCCGAAGGTATCCTCAGACGGACGAAACCGATTATCCTTTCATCTGAATCCTCATATGATAGAAAGTGTTCAACACCTCCAGCAGCATCATAACTCACCTTTTTCAGTTTGAAATCATTGGAGAATAGCTCTCCAGCAACTTCTCTTCCCCGGATTTCCATGCTCCTGATCCCTTTCCTCTTCAGTTCGTCTGTCACGAGGTTCCGGATATCGCTTCTTTTCACTCCTGCTTCGATGAATTTAACCGGAATATCGCGTTGCATTCTCTGAACCCTGATCCACGGCGGCATCTTTTCCATAAGGTAGGTTATCAGATCCACAGCTGTCCCAGTGTCAAGAGGATCGTATCTTCCCAGCTTCCACAATCTGTAAAGGGACGTTCCCTTGGTGACCAGGGTAGGGTAAATCTTCAGCATGTCCGGCTTGAAAGCCGGGTCTTCCAGCATCAGGTCGAAACTTTCTAAATCCTGTTCATAGCTGGATCCATACATTCCTGGCATGATATGATATACAATCTTCAATCCCGCATCCCTGGACAGCTGGGTTGATCTCCGAATATCATCAAGTGTGTGCCCACGCATGTTTATTTTAAGGATGCGATCTGACAGGTTCTGTACACCGAGCTCCACCTTTGTTGTACCATAGTTCAGGGCCGCGTCTATCTCGCGCTCAAAGAACCAGTCCGGTTTTGTTTCCACAGTGAGGCCTATGCATCTTTTTCCAGCACTCTCATTAACAAGAATAGATTCTTCAAGGCTATTGCTGATTGTGCCGTTCATAGCATCGACGCACCCCTTGATGAAGTTTGTCTGGTATGCCTCTTCCCTGGCGGTGAAAGTGCCCCCCATAATTATCAGATCTATCTTTGAGGTGTCATGGCCGATGAGATCCAGTTGCTTTACGCGGTTGAAAACCTGGTTGTATGGGTCGTAATTGTTATTTCTTCCCCTGAGGGCAGCAGGCTCATGCCCTGTATAGGATTGCGGTGAGTTATTGTCAACTCCTCCAGGACAGTAAATGCATTTGCCATGGGGGCAATTGTCAGGGGAGGTCATCGCGGCAACAACCGCGACCCCGGATATTGTCCTGGTGTTCTTGATGCGCAGCAGGTCCCTCTCCTCCTCAGAGAAGTTGCCTGAGTTAAGAATCTCCACATCGCTGGGGATAAAGTCCAGGGACAACTCCTTAGCAAGCCTGATCTTCAGGTTCTGCAAATCCTTCTTGTTTCGGACCTGCCCGGATTTAATCTTCTCCCCTATAACCTCATAGAAATCCACGTAAACACCATTACATTGAGAATTTAACGTTTTTGTGGGGTTCGGTGCGCAACGTTCAAATCTGTTTTCCATATAACAAAATATGGTAGTAGAAACTTATTCTGTACCGCTGGATTTTCCCGAAGGGACAAACGCGATCCTGGGATACTCGCATTTTATAAAGACGGTTGAGGATTTGACGGAAATTATCTCAACCACTGTACCAGGAGCTAAATTTGGGATTGCTTTCTCAGAAGCTTCGGGGGACAGGCTGGTAAGATACGATGGAACTGACGCAGAACTTGAGAAGATAGCGGTTGATAATATATTACGAATTTCCGCCGGTCATACTTTCATGATCATATTGAAGAACCTTTATCCTATAAACGTCCTGAACGCAATCAAGGGATGCCAGGAAGTTGGCAGTATCTTTGCAGCAACTTCAAACCCTGTTGAAGTGATAATTGCAAAGGGAACGAGAGGAAACGGGGTTATAGGAGTGGTTGACGGTTTCTCTCCAGTCGGTGTAGAGAATGAGAATGATAAAAATACCAGGAGAAAATTCCTCAGGGAGATAAACTACAAGAAATAGGGCCCGTAGTGTAACGGATTATCATATAGGCCTCCGGAGCCTATGATCCGGGTTCGAATCCCGGCGGGCTCACTTACAGGCCTTATGCACTTCCTATGGCTTTAGGAAACTCTCATTTCTGTCCAGGTTCACGTCACGTGCATCTCACCAATGGTAAAGCAATAGCACTCATTTCTCAGGGAAATATAAATGTCCCAATGGGACTAGATTTTCTGTACCCAGAACTCAGAGAGTACCCAGCACTAGGAAAGCTGTTGCTTCCACAAGAAGCACTAGGGCGCCAAATAATATCAAAAACATTTGTGTTCTTTGCTCTCTGAACCGCCTGCCGATCTGCATCGGTTCTCTGAACACAACTCCAATGATCATAAGGGCTGTAAATGTCACAACACCAAAGGGAGGTCTAGGCAGGCAGCACAGTGCCCACATATTTTTCGGAGCCAGATATGGTGTGGAAATCAGGTAACTGAAGGTGGAACATACGCCGGTGTCCACTCCAGAGCTGAGATTCAGGTATGTGTTATTGTCCCGGGAATATGGTTCGACGGAGATCTCTTTTTTCGCCTCAGGCTTTTTTCACGACGTCCCGACTTGGTTCCAAAGCTATTTGGTTTGCTGCAAGAGAGAGGTCAGACTTTCTGGGACAAGTTATTTAGAATAGTTATCATGGCAGGTTCCATGTGGGATTCTGGAATATTGACGAAATGCATTGTTGCGAGGTTTGATTCAAGTCTTCCCAGAATAATAGCAGATCGTAAGCTAGAAGTCCGTTTGAACAACAGATTCGTGATGCTTGGAGAAGAAAATGGCGAATATTCTTTATACACCAACCTTGGCAGGGATATTTCTGATACAGAAAGGAAGATAATTGAAGGTAACGTGGATTCAGGTGGGCAACCAATGATTTTTCTCATTACGCAAACTGTATTGAAAATCCCCATGTCAAACAGTGAGAGGCACCTGCGATTCCAGGAAAGAATCCGCATTATTAACGCCATTCCCGGATTCAGAGTTAACCCGTGCATGCTGCTGCATTCCCAGAAAATTTACATGGAAATTGATTATGATGAGATGGCCATGGCAGAACATCCTGAGGAAGCTATGCAGATTATCACGTCTATTATCAAGGAAAATGAAATAGTGTACATTGGATACCAGCCAGATCAGTATCCGTACATAATCAGACTCTTTCTGGAATTTGGTGGCAACCTCCAAGACCTTTCTGAGATAAGAACTGAGTGGAACATGACACAGGCTGAAATAGAGCAGGAGAATGCTGGCATATTCGGAACGCAATCAACATTTGCCCTCAAGTTGTTCAGTTCTGAGACATCCAATAAACTCATCCTTAAGTGCACCGATGATGATCCCGGAAAAGTATCAATGGGGCGCATTATCAATAAAGACAAGCACATATGGGAAGTGGGCCTAAGCAGCAGTTTTTTCCAGGATTTATTCAGCGAGGTTTTTAAGTCGTATTTTGGGGCCATCTTTTTCTGTGCCAGGGTTTCACAAGGCACATTGGCTACAAGTTACATCATTGAATCCAATCTAATCAATGATTTTCTCTCTGGTTTGAGCAGGAACTGGAATAAGGATCGCAGGAAATTGCATCACAATGCCATAGTCGGGGTCAACACGCTGATTGAGGGGCAAGAGGAAAAACATCCCTTTGTACAGTGAAAAGTGGCTTATGTTTCATTCCATTTTCTATGCGAGAAAAATTAGGATTATTTAAGGAGTTCAGCGGGATAATTAGGTTTTGGGAAAAGGTATTAAGCTATTGATAAAAACGGTTGGCAGTTCGCGCTAGCAGATTAGCTTGTCACAGATGCAGCAATGCTATGGTTTGCAGTTTAGGAGAATGGCCACTGGCTTGAGGCAGTCGTTTTCTGTTTGGACAGCTCCGCAACAACATCAATTTCAACCAGCACTTCAGGCGATGGAAATCCGGTGACGATGGTGGTTCTTGCTGGAGGACTCTTTGTGAAATATTTTGCGTACAGTTCATTCATTTTCTGAAAATCGCTGGAATTAGCGAGATACACGTTGCATTTCACCACTGAATCAAGGGATGACTCGCTCAGTTTCAGGATATTCGAAATTTTTTCCATTGCGCCCTGAAACTGTTCATTAAATGATGATTTCATCCCGGCAGTGTTTCCTGTCTGTCCGGAAAGAAAGACAAGGCCATTTGAGATTACTGCGTGTGAATATGCCCCGGCCTTCAATATTTCGGGAGAATTTATTGTCTGTGCCATGGTCTACTCAGGCATATCAGACTTATAAGGATTCTTAAGCAAAGCTCCCGAACCCCGGATGACTGCATGCTTCAAACCGGATCCGTAACTAAAAAGAGTCTGGATTATCCCTGAATTTCCAGAAGCCTGTAATCTGTATTCTCCATTCCGGGAACTTTGAAGCTGTAGTGGCTAGGAGCTTTATGGGCATATTCCCGAAGCTTTCCGGAAAGATATTTATGACGGTAAGCAGGCGGTCATTGAGGTCATGAATTCTCATGACGTGTATCATGCCATATTTGCGATCCTCCCGTGTCAGGTTTTCAGTTACGGGGTTACGCGTTTCAACCTCGAAAATCCCATCATGTACCATCATCCCGGAGCTTGCCGCGGGTGGTGCGCTGGTAAAGTATACTGCAGATATGTTATCTCCTGACGGGGTTATTTTTATTATTCTTGCCCACCTGTTTCCGATTGGATTGCGTTCCGGCGTGATTTCAAAGTCAGGAGCAACGCCGGTAGACTTCATTACAAGCAGTGGGACGCTCTCGTCAATTTTTCCCAGTATCTGCCTCAGGCCCCGTGACCTGCCTAGATATTCTACCATCAGGGGGATATGGGCTGTTATGCCTAGGAGGTGAGATGAAACAGAGTCCAGCACAGAACTGTGGAACAAGAAGACAAACCTGTAGGTGCCATTGTCAAGAATCGCGGAGACCAGCACAAGCGAAGGAATAGAGACAAAATCAAAGAATGCGCCGGAGAGGTTTTCATCCTCGATAGATCGTCTCACTATGTACATGTTCTCCCGCTTCTCGGCGGAAAATTCCTTCAGGAATACAGCCCCATCTCTTTCTTGATCAAGTTCAGAGGGAAGGTAATAAACAATCTGCCCTCCATCCGTTTCCCTAAAGAGGCCACAACTGCTCCTTATCTTGAATTTTCTTGAAAGCTGGCAGATGCGGTTGTTTGCCTTCCACAAAATGACAAGTTCTGAATCAAGGAAGTCCGGTAGCTGCACTTATGAGTATGTTTAGTGCAATATAATAATGTTTTCCGCTCATTGTTTGCACGATGGCGAACGATTTCTCGTGATTGAAGACAATACATGCAGTAAACCACTACATGTGGTTACTGCTCATTCTCATTTGTAAGCTGCTTTCCATATACGCTTACCAGATCCCTGTACCCGTTTTTCTTGTAGAACCCAAGGGCTATGAGGTTCAACGAGGGAAATTCAGCCGAGATTAGTGAAATCTCCCTCTTCCGAAGTATCGAACTTACCTCGTCCATCAGGGCATGGCCAACCTTTTTCCTCCTGAATTCCGGCATAACATAGAATTCGACAATTCTTGCCTCCTGTCTCGGCTCGTAGCAGATCCTCTCCAGTATGTCCACCTTTATTATTCCTATGACCTTCTTTTTCCACTCCGCGACAAGCAGGATATATTTCTCAGGTTCCTTCATGGTGTCCGTAAGATATTTCTCTGCTTCGTTTTTGATATCATCCCTCACTATGAAGGAAGAATCAAATTCCTCGTTGATCTTCTTGAGCCTTCTCACCATCTCTATGACGCTTTCCATGTCTTCCTGCTTCATCCTTCTTACTTTCAGGTTATCTTCCACTTTTATCATCTCCAAAATAATTCTTTATCAATCCACTCTCCATCATCTTGGAATAGATCTTTCTATTGCTCTCAATGATTTCAGTAGCCGTCTTCAAAAAACCTTGTTTTGAGTCACTTTTTCTCGCGAGGTTCATCTCCACTGTCTTGTATGCTACCGCGGCGGCTACCCTGGGGTACAGTTCCCACTCGTCCATAGTTGGAACTATCCTTTCCGGGGATGGCTGTTCGACGAAATTAGCGATCTCATAGGCAGCCTCCACCATGATCTGGAAATTCACCCCCCTCGCCCCGGCGTCAAGAACGCCCCTGAAAACTCCCGGGAAGATAAGGCTGTTGTTGATCTGGTTGGGAAAATCCCCCCGTCCTGTCGCTACTATCTTGGCACCTGCCTCAATTGCTGCGTGTGGCCATATTTCTGGCACCGGATTCGCCAGGGCAAACACTATGGGATCGCTGTTCATGGAAGAGATCCACTCCTTCTTGATGGTGTCTGGCCCAGGTTTAGATGCAGAAATCACCACATCCACTCCCTTGAAGGCATTCTCGATGCTGCCCTTGATGCGACCTTCATTGGTTGTCATGGCAAGCTGATATTTCCACGGGTTATTGATCATCAGGGAATCCATGTCCTGGCGTTCAGGTTCCAGGACCCCCTTGGAATCTGCCATTATGATATTCCCCGGTTTAAATCCCGCAGCGAAAAGGAGGTGGGCAGCAGCAATGTTTGCGGCACCCGATCCCATGAGCAGGACTGTGGAATCAGCTATTTTCCTTCCAGTAACCCTGAGCGAGTTGATCAGCCCCGCAAGTATTATCGAAGCGGTTCCCAGCTGGTCATCATGCCAGACTGGGATGTTTAAGGTCTTCTGTAATTTTTCCAGTATGAAGAAACATTTGGGAGATTCAATGTCTTCCATGTTGTATCCTCCAAATGAAGGTTCAAGAGCCTTCGCCACAGCTATGAACTCATCCTGGGTCTTCACGCGCATGGGAATTGGAATTGCATTGACGCCTCCAAGATAATTGAAAATCAGGGCTTTCCCCTCCATTACCGGCATCGCTGCCTCAGGCCCGACGTTTCCCAGTCCGAGAACCCTTGTCCCATCGGTGAGGATCGCAACACTGTTCCACCTGCCCGTCATATTAAAAGACTGCTCCGGGTTTGCCGCAATTTTGAGCGAAACTGCAGCGACACCTGGAGTGTACCATATGGAAAAATCTCTCAGATCGCGAACCGGGACCTTGGATACGGTATTAATCTTCCCTTTATATAACTCGGATAGACGAATTGCGGATTCGTTGAACATCCGGGTCCTTTCCTCGTCGTTCATTCTGATCGTACCCATATTGCCGGTTCTGTTATATACATCTGCTCTAACAACTGAGGTTACTGATTTATTATACTTCTATATTACTTATCATGGAAATCAGGAACGCAAAACTCGACTGGAATCTCATACTTAAAAATTACATAGAATACACGGAATCGAAATACCCGGACTATCCAGTGAGGAAATCATTCGAACCCATTATAGAAAAGCTATCCAATAACCAGTTGCGATCAAGGGTGGTCCTGGCTGGAACAGAGGTTGCTGCTTATGCTTATCTCATGGATTCGACAGAAATGCCCGATGGATTATATGCTTCTGCTGGTTTTTTGAACGAGAAATATTATTCCGCAGAGAGGCTTAAGAATCTCGTGGAGTGGATACGTTCAGAGTCAGGACGCGAAAGAAAGATTCCTATGTTGAACGAGATTTTCAACGCGACAGGAGAATGGGAAAAAGTGCTTTACAATGCGGGCTTCAGAAGAATGAGGAGAACAAGAATGCTGATAGACCTGCATAAGATGGAGTTCGGAAAGATTGAAACCCCTGAATCCATAAAGATTCTTCCATTCGGTGCGCTAACCCCCGAGTCCTATGCGGATTTCAACTTTCACTCATATCTCGGTACAGAAGACGCAATACTTTACAGTTCCACATTTGAACAGAGCCTTGCAACGGCAAAATCTATTTTCAACGGAGAGTATGGGAAGATAATACAGGACGCTTCTTTTTCAATATATTCCGGAGACAGGCTTTCCGGATACATAATCTTCACTTCTGGGGAAGGGCCAAAATCGGGTGGGGGAGTGCCCCTTCTCGCGGACATAGCCATTGGTAGTGAACTGAGAGGTAAGGGGATAGGTAAAGCTCTTCTGATGCGTTCTCTCTATGAGATGCAGAGACTTGGCTACCTGAAAGCAGTTCTGTGGGTGTCTGATACAAATCCGGCAAAGCGGCTTTACAAAGCGGTGGGATTCACGGATGCCAATCAGCCGGATGAGGTATTCTTCTATATTCCAAGGTCTTAGATGAAAAAGGACGTTACTGCGAGAACAAGTGGAATCATGTAGTTGTCATCCAGCGGGTATCTCGAAGCACTTTCCACCACTGACCCAACCGCGGCAAATACAATGCCGGCATATCCCAGAAGGAAGAATGCGAAGATTGCTGCAGGAATAAAATTTGCAAGCAAACCTGCGACCGATTTGCGCCTGTTGTATGGAAGTTTAGGTGACCTCACCGATGATCCAATGATTGTCGCCAGAGAATCTCCCACCATTAGTATGAATATGATTATGGCCAGCACTTCCAGATTCCCGACTATACCGACAGCCAACAGGAGACCAGCTGCGAGCCATATCGCCCCTATGCCAAGCGGGGTGCTCTCCCTCTCAAGTGAATTCAGAAAATTTCCGAGATAATTAGTTCCGTTGTTGGAAAAGTAGTTTCCCAAAAGATAAAGTGCAAGCACTGCAACTGTAAGTAGCCAAGCAGAATCGTGCAGTCCCAGTGAGAGGACAAAAATGAGCACAATTATTCCTATGCCTATCTGTACATAGTCCCGGTTAATTTCCCTCTCCTTTGATATCCCTCTTGACTGATCGTTGTTGTGGGAAAAATCCCTTATTCTCTTGTCCTCAAGCATGACAAGGATGGTTGCGAGGGAAATCGTTACGTCTATGGGGGTCGCGCTATGAGTTTTTCCATAAGCGACAAGGAAATACAGGATTAAGCCGAAATCAACTGCGAATGGAAGATAGAACTGCAGGGAGTAGAGCATGGAAGCTGAGATCAGGGACAGGACAAAAATTGGAAACACAAGAAAGGAATGGTAGAGGAAAAATATAACTGCAATGACGGGGATGGAAATCGCGTATTTTCTGAGGAATAACCTCCAGTTGTACGCAAGGGATACCGAAACTGCAATTAATGACAGTACCACGAGGGCAACATCGTCTATCGTTATCAAACTAGAGGTTAGAGCAAGAATCGAATAAAAATGTATTGTATACGATCAATTAAGTTTGCCTTCATCCCGTGCATAAATGAAACTGAGCACAGTCTCTGCACCGATTGGAGGGTGATATGATCCACACAATTTGCTGTTTCTCACAGCGTACTCCCCAGGCACCTTCTGAAGAAGGAAAAGTATCGGGCTCAGGCTCAGGCCATATGCTCCAGCCTTAAATATCATAACTGTGTCTCCCTCTCTTACGCAATCCGGTATGAGAATATTCTTCCCGAAACAGTCTATTGGTGTGCAAAGTGGTCCACAGATAGTGGCAGGCTTAAGCGTGAATGCGGCATCGCGGCCAATGACCCTGATTGGATGGTCTGCACCAAGGAAAGCAATCCTGAAGAAATTGTTCATTCCACCATCCGTTGTCAGCATAGTTCCACCATTCCCTGCAGTTTTTATGTCCACTATCCTTGTCACGAATAGACCGCAATCCGCAACAAGAAATCTACCAGACTCGAACCATATTTTCTTGCCGTTCAGTCCATTGTCCCTGAGTATCCGGTTAAGCCCAGAGGAAAATAGCTTAAAGTCAAACTGCAGATCTCCTGCGCTCATGGGCACGCCAAATCCGCCTCCAAGATCTATGTAATCTATGCGTTCCCTGAATTTCTGCATGTATGAAAGCATTTTTTCATGAAGCCGCAGCGACTCCCTGTAGTCCAGGACCTGGCTGCCGAGGTAGTACTGGAATCCAAATTTACCTTCAGGAACAAAACCGGATCTCTGGACGATCTCTTCCAGGTTCTTAACGTCAATCCCGAACTTGCTTTCAGAACCGGACATGCTCTCGAGTGCCTTTGAGGTCTCGTCCTCCATGTTAAGCCTGACCAAAACGACCATCTTTCCATCATAGTGTTTCCTTATCAATTCGAGCTCTCTGAAGGATTCGGCGATTATTCCTCTGATATGCATTTCGGACGCTCTCCTGATCAGGCCCTCATCCTTGCCTGGGCCAAGAAGAATTATTCTCTTCGGGTTGAATCCGGTCTTCAGGACATGATCCAGTTCTCCCATTGATGAGACCTCAACGTTCAGGCCACTTTCCAGTATAGCAGTAAGGATCTGGGGTGCCGGGTTAGCTTTCACAGAGTAGAAAATATCGGTCCCCGACACCTTTATTGTCTCCGAGAAATCCCTTAATTCTTGTATCTTGCGGGCAAGGATGTCCAGGAAATAGATGTAGGTTGGAGTTTCTATGCGTGATATTATTGAGGACAGGCTTAATCCATTGTACGTATAATCACAACCATCTCTCTCGAATCCTTCGTTGTTCAGGACATGATCCTGGTAAGCATTTTCTTCCATGATGACTCCATTTTTAAGGAAGGTTAAAACTTTGGTAATTAATTACCTAACTTTTTAGGTATTTTTGATCACTACATCCATGATTTCCTTCTGTACTGCCGACAGGGCAACCATTGATTCCCATTTGAACTGACTCTTCTGATCCTCCAGATATACCCTGTAGCCG
>JAMDAM010000001.1 GCA_023484805.1 Thermoplasmatota archaeon
TGGTGCTGACGCTTCCCGTAAGTATCTTAATATGCGCCTTGGCATCCTGTATGTTTTCCGGATCTCCCGTTACCTCGCCCTCCACTTTCTCAAAAAATCCCTTGACACTTGATATCATCATGTGCCTAACCGAAAATTCCACGGTGGTGTGTGCCTGGTCTATGGTCCAGGTCCTCTGGCTTTCTGTATTTACCATGCATGGATATACCAATATGATTATTAAACTAAGTAGTATTATCCTATTGAGTTAGTATAGTTATCCAAAGCAGTGCATATATATACCTTTAATGTATTATGTTAATATAATGAAGGCACATGATGTCTTAAACCTTCTAAGGATTTCACGAAAAACACTGCATGTTTACGCAAGGGATGGGAAGATAAGATATACCGTAATGCCAAATAGGATGTATAACTATAATGAGGAGGATGTCTACAAAATCTTGAACCGGGATGTGAAGAGAAAAACGATTTTGTATGCAAGGGTTTCCGTGTCGAAGCAAAAAAATGATCTCGAAAATCAGATTGATCAATTGAAGCAGTGGTGCTTCATGAATGGTTATACAATAAATGCAATATATTCTGACATCGCTTCCGGCATCTCGTTCGAAAAGAGAAAAGGGTTCTTTGAAATGCTTGATGAGGTCTTGAATTATAAAGTGGATAAAGTTGTTATAACGTATAAAGATCGGTTAAGCCGTGTTGGATTTGATCTGTTTAAGTATCTTTTCCAGAAATTTGGAACAGAGATTGTTGTAATATCAGAAGTGGGAAACGTTGAACTTGATTCGGAAGAAGTGTTCGAGGAAATAGCATCAATGTTGCAGTGCTATTCAATGAAGATGTATAGCAGGAGAAAGAATCATTCCATTGAGGTCGGTTATGAAGGTTAAGAGAACAGAGCAGATCTGTATAGAGGGTAACGACGACCTCAGGTCTATTGCTCACATCTCCAAGAACCTGTACAACGAAGGGAACTACATTATACGACGGGAATTCTTTCACAATAAGCGGTGGATAAGATACAATGAACTGGATCGGATAATGAAAGAATCAGGGGGTTACGTGCAATTGCCGGCTCAGACATCTCAACAGGTATTAAGGCTGCTGGACAAATCATGGAAGTCATTCTTCAACGCAAACAGGGAATGGAAAAAGCATCCTGGAAAGTTTATCGGAAGGCCTAAACCACCCCACTACAAGGAGAAGGATGGAGAGCACATGCTTGTATTCACGAACCAGCAGTGCTGGATCAGGGATGGAATATTAAAATTCCCCAAAATAATGGGAATGGAGGTAAAAACAAGACTGACTAATATAAATCTGAGGGAGGTAAGAATCTTACCGGAAGGCATGGGATATCAAGTAGAAATAGTCTACGAGAAGGATGTGCAAGATCTGCAAACGCATGGACCACAGAGAATAATGGGTATCGACATAGGGGTAAGGAACCTTGTAACTATTGGAAACAACATCTCCGAGCGGGGTATTGCTGTAAGGGCAGGGTTGCTGAAGTCCATAAACCAGTTCTACAACAAGGAAAATGCAAGATTGAGATCAATAAACGACAGGCAGGGTAAAAGGAGCACAGAACGCCTGCAAAAACTGTTTGTGTTGAGGAACCGGAAGGTAAAGGATGCAATGCATAAGATCAGTAAAGCCGTTGTTGAATATGCAAAGTCAAAAAGCATAGACACTATTGTCATTGGCCATAATGAGGGATGGAAACAATCAGTGGCCATCGGACGGAAGAACAACCAGAACTTTGTGCAGTTACCATTCAATATTTTGATACAGCAGATAAAATACAAGGCAGGCGAGAATGGAATCACCGTGGTTATTCAGGATGAGTCACATACAAGCAAGTGCAGTTTCCTTGACAATGAGCCTGTGGAACACCTTGATGCTTATGTTGGAAAGAGAATAAAGCGTGGCATATTCATGTCGGGCAACGGCACGCTGATCCATGCAGATCTCCAGGCATCGTACAACATAATCAAGAAAGCAGTCCCTGAAGCATTTGCGAAAGGGATAGAGGGTATCGGGTTGTACCCACGAAGTTTAAGCATTCCGCAGTTCTGTGGATTGGTAACTCCTAAAGGTGGATGTTAACATGGTTAGCAGAAACCATAACCTGGAAAACACTACCAGGTACGAAATCCTTGACCAGCAGACCATGAGCAACTGCAAGATCATAACCAACGGTTACAACAGGCTTTTCAAGGCCTGGACGTTATCGGTCCTTCACGGCATAGCGCTAAGTGAGCCGGTAAGATTCAACGAGCTCAAAAGGCGTATACCCAACATAAGTTCGAGCAGCCTCTCCGACCGGCTTTCGGATCTTGTTGATGCCGGGATAATAACGCGCACAGTAACTCCAGGAACCCCTCCCTCGGTGCACTATTCATTCTCCGAGAAAGGCAGGGAACTGCGTGCAATACTTGGCGATCTGGACAGCTGGATAGTAAGGTGGGAAAAATAATGCCCGCCTGTTTTCCTTAACTCTACTGCAGTATTATCCTTGCGTCCACCGCTATTGCCCCTTTCTCGTACACCATGACCGGGTTTGCGTCTATTTCTTTAATTTCGGGATGATTCATTGCAAGCCATGAAATCCTCATCAGGGTGTCAATCACAGCATCAGAATCTAGGTCAGGTCTCCCTCTCGTTCCCCTGAACAGTTTTGAGATCATTGTCTCCGAGATCATGGCGGATGCATCTTCGCGGCATACGGGTGCGACCCTGAAGGAAACGTCCCCGAGAACCTCGACGTTGGTCCCGCCCATCCCAAACATCACTGTGGGTCCAAAGCTTGGGTCCTTCAGGGTTCCGACGATGGTCTCCAGGCCAGGCTCAAGCATGTCTTCAACAACAACCCCGTCTATCCTGGCGGTCGGTGCTTTCTCCTTTACGCTGCTCATTATGTCCCTGAATGCAGCAATCATCTCCTCCTGGGATTTCACGTTGAGGCGCACTCCGCCGACGTCAAACTTGTGGGTTATGTCCGGGCTCTGTATCTTCATCGCAACCGGGAACCTGAATTTTCCCCCTATGGTTTTCAGATCATCCTCATTCCTTGCAAGTTCCATATGGTTGACCTGAATACCGTACATGGAAAACACCTTCTTGGAATCAAGCTCGCTCAGTACCGTCGTTCCGGACTTCTTCATATCCAGAAGCATTTTGGAAACTCCTGCCTTATCAAAACCTGCCATCTCGCTGTTTGTAAGGCAGATGCTCTGGTTGAGTATTTCATGCTGCCTCAAGGTTGACATGGACATGACGGCCTTTTCGGGCGATGGGTAGGAAGGTATCTCATTCTTCTGAAGCCATTCAATGGCTCTGCGTGATTGCTCGCCGCCAACAAAGCCAACGCACATGGGCTTGTTGTTCTTCGCCTCCATCTTTCCCTTGAGTATGGATTTAGCAGCAATCTGAGGATCGAGATTTGACACCTCGCAATAAAGCACGACCAGCCCGTCGACGCCGTCATCGTCCAGTGCAGTCCTGACGGCATCCTGGTAGGAACTGCCTGTTGCCATGGCCGTTAGGTCGATGGGGTTCTTTGTGCTGCCGAATTCCGGCATGAACTTTGAGAGCTTCTGCCTAAGTTCGTCGCTCGGAGTGTCCACGGGGACTCCGTACATCTCCCCGGCATCCGTGGCCAGAACTCCGATTCCGCCTCCGTTGGTTATGATGAGCATGTTCGGGCCCTTCATGGTTGGCTGCAGGGACAGCGCAAGGGACTTGTCAAACAGGTCATCAATGGTATTGGCCCTGAGTATACCAGCCTGTTTCATTGCGCCATCGTACACCTTGTCCGATCCAGCGAGGGAACCCGTATGGGAAGACGCAGCTATGGAACCATGCATGGATCTGCCCGACTTGAGCATCACTATGGGTTTCTTCGAAACCTTGGCCGCATCCAGGAAACTTCTCCCATCTTTTATACCCTCGACATAGAGCGATATGCATGACGTGTCGCCGTCATTCACCAGGAATGTTACGAGATCGGAAAAGTTCAGGTCTGCCATGTTTCCTATGCTCACCAGGTAGCTCATTCCTATCCTGTCCACCCAGGTCCTGGCATCAAGTGCAATGATCATGGCACCACTCTGGGACACCATCCCTATCTTTCCCGGATACGGCAGGTAAGGACCAAAGGAAGCGTTGAGCCTTATGGTGTTGTTCATCAGGCCGACAACGTTTGGCCCGAGCAGCCTTGTCTGGTAACCCTTAAGCGCATTGACAAGGTCGGCCTCAAGCTGGTGGTTTCCTACCTCAGAGAATCCGGAGGCGACGATTATTATGCCCTTTACACCCCGCTCTCCGCACTCCTTTGCGGCAGCCGGCGTGTACTTGGCGGGTATTGATATAATGGCAAGCTCTATGTCCCCGTCAACGTCTTTCAGCGAGGGGTAACATTTTATTCCAAGGATCTCATCGGCCTTGGGGTTTATGGGCACAATTCTGCCTGTATAACCGCCATCCTTGAGATTCAGCACAATCTGGTAACCTATCTTGTCAGGGTCCCTTGAGGCACCTATCACGGCCACAGTCTTCGGCTTGAATATCACGTTAAGGTCGCTGTTCAATTCCTTTCCCGCATCAGCTGGATCATTCTGCATCATGAATCAACTCTCAGAACCTCTTACAGGTTCCCTTTTGTATTGCCGCATACGTAAATAAACATTGACCTCAAATCTAAGGTCATGATTGATCTGGAATGACCTGACTGGGGCTGTGCATTTGCAAATCTATAAATTTCCGGATGCCCTGTGAAATCATGTTCATAGCTGAGATAGAGTTCAGGGGGAGAATAACCCGGCAGAAGGCTGCAGAATATTTACCAGGCCTGGATTTTGTGAAAAGATCGAGAAAGGCGAGAGGGCTCATCCTGACAATAGACTCAGGCGGCGGGGATGCAAATGCGACTGAGATTCTCTATAACAAGCTAATGGAGATATCAGAGATCAAGCCGGTGTACGCATACGTGGAGGGCATGGCTGCTTCAGGCGCATACTGGATGGCGTGCGCCGCTGGCAAAATATACTGCATGCGAACATCACTGGTTGGATCCATAGGAGTTATCAGCATGATGCCAAATGTCTCCGGAATGCTGAGGAAAATCGGCATCGACGTATCAGTCATGAAGGTCGGGGAGCACAAGGACATGCTTTCACCCTTCAGGGCAATGGATGATGAGGAAAAGAGGAGGTACCAGCTGCTCCTTAACGACATATTCGAAACCTTCAGGGTAGAAGTTGGAAAGAGGAGAAAACTCTCTGCAGAGGAGATGGCAAGAGCCGCAACAGGGGAGGTTTTTACGCCAAGCGCTGCGCAGGAGATGAAGCTCATCGACGGGATAATGCCATATTATCAGGTGGTGAAGGATATGGCAGCAGTCCTGAAGATGAAGGCGAAGAGGAAGAAAATTCCACCGCAGAGAACCTTTATGCAGCGATTGATAGGAACAGAATTCATTGGTGGGGCCATAAGGGAAGCCATGGACTCAGTGCTCGATCTGCAATAGCCAGTTTTTCCCTTAGTATGGGCTTCGAGCGAATATTCACTTCTTATGTTTCCCATGGGAAACAAAATCTGCATAGTTATGTTTCTCAAATGACGATAGGGTATCAGGGCAAGTGGCTGGATCTCATTAAAAATTCAAGACGAGAAGCTGATAAACCATAAAATTAGACGGAACCGACAAGAATATTGTGGATACCAGAAAATAGAGATAGTATCCTTCATCATTCCGGAATCATCAATGCAGGGCTGGAGCCTGAAACCCCATTCAGGAATGTCCTGAAAGACAGC
>JAMDAM010000016.1 GCA_023484805.1 Thermoplasmatota archaeon
GCGTGATGGTCGGATCAAAGGTCAAGATGTCCATCCACATTGAAGCAATAGAAAAGAAAAATTAGTTTTATGAAATATTTTTGCCTGCCATCCGGCAGGCCTTGATTCCCTATTCTCCGTATTCTGTTTTCCTGTATATTTTCACCAGGGTGCCGCTTATGAATAGCAGCAGACCGAGCCCTATCCCGTATCCTGCCTCCTGGCTCACAACAGAAGGATTCAGGGGCGTGATTATGAATAATATCACGATTGCGGCGAATACCAGGAATGCTGAAATCAGGACATATGTAACCGGCTTCATATCCGCTGAGACCGGCTCAATCGGCCTGACCGTTTCCGCAGTGCGCATGCTGGCAAAATCGAGGAGAACCAGGTAAGCTGTTATCATTGCAAGAAGGATCGCAGGGATATCATAGACCGGCTTGAATGTCAGGAGGGATGGTATTGCCAGCGATCCTGTACCGAACGCTGAAATTCCGGTCATGGCAAGGAGGATGTATACCTTCGCCGGATCCCTGAACCTGGTCTTCCTGTACCTGATCGACCATATGGCTAGCTCTACCAGCACGAACAATGCCGCACCTATAACAACAAAGAATAAGAGTACCTCCGGATCAGGGATTAGAAGTGCAGGAGTGAGTGCACCCCATATGGACAATCCAACAAGATACGCAATGCCGATTATTCCCAGTGCCACTGTTACTGGCCTGTCGGTCATTGAGAGGCTGTTGTTCCTGTCCAGGTAAGGGATCAGCAGCAGGTATATCAATGGGGCTCCGGCGAAAACTACCGTTGCCCAGAACGGGTCGATTATGGAAGAAACCTGGAAATCCATGGCCTTGTATACAAACAGCAGGAACCATGGTGGATATAGCGGTCCTGTGAAAGAGGTCCCGGCAGCCACCTGGGGGAATGGGCTGAACAGCGTCGGGACGCCGGGAAGAGCAACCACTACGGATGGTATTATCACTATCGCAGCAAACGTGTAGAGGGCGATCTGCACCATGTAGATCATGTTGTATGGGTACCATGGCCTGTAAGCCGAAGTTTCCCTGTCGACAAGGGGCACCCTGTAGTTTGATTCGGACCTCTTTGGCATAATTGTGTTGTATTCGGCGAGGAAAAAGTGCCCAAGGAAGATTATTCCGATAACCGCTACAAGCACTATGTGCCACCCAAGCATCCTCTGAAAAAGTGATGCATTGGTCCCGTTCCCGAAGAATATGCCCTCAAGATATGATCCTATGACAGGGGTCTCAGCAGCAATTCCCTTCCCGACTCCGGTTGCATTTGCGGCCAGTACGTCGCCGCTCATGGAGTAACCGAAAAATCCGACCGCCAGCGTTGTCAGGAGCAGCAGGATCCCGGTAATCCACTGATTTTTCCTCGGTTTTTTATACGCACCTACGAACAGGTTTCTCAGGAGGTGCAGGTAAAGCAGGGCAATCATTGCATAAGCTCCGTAAAGGTGTGTGGTAAGGATTATGGATCCAAATGGGGTTGAGTTGAGAAAATTCTCCGTGCTGGCATATGCCGCGGTTGGCTGGTAATAGAAGAGTATAACCAGGCCCGTTATGACTTCGTACAGGAACGCGAACATGACCATTGCACCGGTCCAGTACCACATGCCACCTCTCCTCCGCATGTAATCGGGGACTTTCCTGGGAAGAGGCTGCGGATCATTCATTATCTTTATTATTTCATTCTGGTCCTTTTCTGTCATATCTTGCACCAATGTTAATCACTTATCGTTGTTACATCTGCCTGGCTCGATGAGGATAATGGGTTTCCCCCGCTCAGGTCATCACTGTGGCCGAAGATTGTCGGTCCAACCATGGAATTCACGGTATACGTGTCGCTTGAGCTGTCCCACGCCAGGATGACGTTCGGCAAAGGGCTCTTTGTAGGGCCGGTCACAACGGAAAACCCCTTGTACGGATCATAAGTGCTGCCGTGGCAGCCACAGTTTATGAAGCCTGTGTTGTTCGAACCTGAATGTCCCGGATGGAGTGGAATAGTTGTACCTGGCTTGTAGAAATGTATTGATGGAGGCGTGCATCCCAGATGCTGGCAAACTGCACTTGAGGATACAACAGATTTGTAGGGGCCCACTCCGCCGGGGGACTTGAATGTTCCTCCTGTGGCGGGTACCTGAACATTGTATGGGCTTATGGCTACATCGTTTCCGCTCGAATCTCCCAACCTGAGGAGGAAGTTTGGTTCGTTCTGGAGCGGATAGTCAAATATGACTACCGCAGGATTGTTCACTGTCAGGTCAGCGGTTTTAATGGGTGCGCCAGTGGTAGCGTTAACAAGAGTCAGCGTGGGAAATGACGATACCCCTACACTCTGGGGGATGAGGTTCTGTATGGCTCCGCGGGCTACTCCTATAGTTACGGCACCAACGCCTAGAGCCATCATCACCTTCAGGAAACTGCGTCTTGATGCGTCGGCGGGTTTATCTTTCTCCGGTTCTTTCCTAGTTTCAACCATCTCGCCACGACCGGATCATGAAACGATGAAAGTGCCCATCATCCATCCAGGAGTGGCCATGGCCCCTTCAAGGCTTCCGGGTCCGCTGCCGCATGGAACATTGCACATCCAGCTGTAATTCCCCGTAACGTTTGCATAGAACTGTGCAAACTCCACCATCTGGGTTCCCACCGGAACGTTAAGATCCTTGCCTGTGCCGAATAGGTTCGGGACGGTGAATGTGTGTGCTATATTGGCCTCGGATATGTTTTTAATCGGGATGGAATTGTTTAGTATGTTTATTGACCCCGTGCCGCTGTTCGTGGCATTTATCATTGTCTTGTTAAGCACGTACACAACGCCTCCAATGGTTCCGGACACATTGGTGTATACAAGCGGCGTGCCGTAGCCTGGACCGGAGTCGTAATCAAATATGGTAAGGTCTATGAGCCTGTTTGAAGGGATAGAGATGTTTGCAGAAGAGTGCAGTGTCCCATTTTCCAGGACAAAATACGCGGGCTGGCTTGTTACTGTGCTGTTGAAATAAAGCCCGGGTATGATAACAAGGTCAAGGTTGTAAGCGCCGGTGCTGACCGGAGTCGATCCCTGATGGTTGTATGCTATACCCACGCCTATCCCACCAACAACAACTATTGCAATTACAATGGAGTAAAATGCCTTCTCATTCATTTTATTATCTTTAAAGGGTAAATTATGCAGGATATAAACAGAAAACCTGAATTATTAGGTAAAAGTTTAAAAATATGGACAGATAGCTCACATGGGATTCAAGGCGAACTCACTCCCCGAGTATTTCCCTTGCGGCTTTTATTGGGACTATGCAGATCATCTTCATGTCAGTCTCTGCCTTCATGCCATGATAGACGTTCGGCGGTATGAAAATGAAGCTGTCGGCCTTAGATTTGAATACCTTATCGCCTATTGTCACTTCCCCTGTCCCGGAGATCATGTAAATCTCATGCTCATAATCATGCACGTGGTATGGCGTGTTTTTGCCCTTTTCAACGGTTATAAGCCGCATGGAGAAAGTTGGTGCGTTATCCCTGTGGGTTATAAGCCATCGTATCCTAGCTCCACCCGGCATGCTCATTTCCTGGACTTCCTTGTGATCCTTCACAAAACCCTTTACCTGAGACTGCATAGGCAATCATGCCCTTATTGTCAATAAATGTTGCGTCAACTACCACACGCTATGGCACTGGAAACTGCTGGCGATTGCTTAACGGTTCAAGCTGTTATCCGGTGCATTAAAAGGGTCAACAGCGCCGTCATAATGATGGGGGCATTTTGAAAAGGGTTTCTTCGTCTCTGTTCTGGAAACCAAACGGAATGCCTATCATTCGGTATTTCTCTCCTTTCAGGGAGCCTCGTATAATTAACAACGGCGATAGCGATCGAAAAGCCAAAAATATTCATTCTGCCAAAGAAAGCGCTGGGAGGGAGATTCGAACTCCCGAGCTACGAGAGCACAAGCTTTCCAGACTTGCGCCTTACCAGGCTAGGCTATCCCAGCTCAAAGCGATTCCGATCCCGTGAGCGTATATATATCTTGACCTTGGGCGAAATCAGCCCTTTATTGAATCAAATACAGTAATTGTGTGGGTCTTCTCTACCCCTTCCATAAGCCTCAGTTTTTCCAGGACAAAATGCGAGAGTTCCTTCATGCTCTGGCTTACGACAAGGATTATAATGTCCCAACCGCCTGATATTATGGACACTGAGAGAACGTGATCGATCCTTGACAGCTCCATGGCGAGAGTCTTCTGATCTGTCCTGGACTTGGAATCGAAGTTGATGAGAATGTAAGCCATAACGGTGAAACCTATTTTCTCATAATCAAGGTTTACGGTATAATTCCTTATTATTCCCTCGTTAGTGAGCTTCTTCATCCTTTCGAATACCGTAGCTCTGGGCATATCCAGTTTTGAGGATATTGAAGAGATCTTGTCCCTTCCGTTTTCCTTGAGGTAATCCAAAAGTTTGAAATCCATTTTGTCAATTTGTCTGACCATATTCATTCATTTAATTACATAATATAAATATTTGGTTGTTTTTTATACAATTTTTCGACTATAATTATTATTAAGTGTGAAATTCTGATCCGCTTCATGCAGAAAAGCGAGTTTGAATATGTCAGGAACGAAGTGCTAAGATCGAGAGACCATCTCGAGGACGAGACTGTGGTCAGGGCAGTCAAGGTGCAATCAGATATCAGGAGCTTTGCAGGCAGTTTCCTCAGAGGCTCCGGTTATATCGAGATACCACCAGTGATAATTTCTCCCCTCACTGATCCCCTGAACCATCCGGTCATTGATCCCAGAATAAAATCCTACGGCGGTGACTTCTGGCTTACAAAAAGCATGATATTCCACAAGCAGATAGCCGTGCAGAGCCTGAAAAAGATATTCATCATGTCGCCCAACATAAGGCTGGAATTGGAGGAAAAGCAGCGGACCGGTAGGCATCTCTATGAGTTCACCCAGATAGATATAGAGGCACTGAATCATTCCAGGGATCAGATGATGGCCCTTGCTGAGGCCCTGATTAAGGACGTTATAAGACGGTTGAAGAAGGAGGACGCTGCAGAGTTCAGATATTTTGGAAGAACCCTGCCGGACTTCGCTGAAAAATTCAGGCAGGTAAAGTACCTTGATGCCCGAAAGGAGTATGGAGACCAATTTGAGAAAGCCATATCAGAGTCCTCCAGGGAACCCGTGTGGATTGTGGATATACCTCTGGAGGCCAGGGAATTCTATGACAGGGAGTATGAAGACCAGCCCGGAATACTCAGGGACATGGATCTCCTCTGGCCCGAGGGTTTTGAGGAGGCAATATCGGGCGGTGAGAGAGAATTCAAACTGGACAGGATACTTGAACGGGTCAGGAAGAAGGGACAGACAGAGGATCAGTTCAGGTGGTTCATAGAACTCGCTAAGATGGGAATAGAGGAATCTGCAGGGTTTGGAATCGGAGTTGAACGGTTCACCAGGTACGCGTGCGGTCTTGACAGGATCGAGAAAGTCACTCCGTTCCCGAAGGTTCCGGGAAAAGTATCGCTCTGAAATGGCGCCGGGGGGGAGATTCGAACTCCCGAGCTACAAGAGCAATAGATCTCGAATCTATCGCCTTACCGGGCTAGGCTACCCCGGCCTGGTTCCCAGAATATGCAAGAGCAATGGCATATTTTACCATTT
>JAMDAM010000012.1 GCA_023484805.1 Thermoplasmatota archaeon
AAGGGAATAACAGTGACAGATGAGGAACTTTCCAAAATCAACATAAAAAGAGATGAATTTCATGGGGAGAGGAATTACACAATCAGTCCTGTCATAAACGGCTAGGTTATATAATCACAATGCCTAAACTACGAATTTCGCCAAAATAACTTATCCTGTCTGTACTACATAGAAATATGCATTTTCATGGAAAAGGGACGAAGTGAAAATGTTTAAACCCAAGCCTTACGCCGAATAGAGGATACCGTAAAATATACAGACATAAATCTTTATATTCATGGCGGAATTTCAACTGTGGAAACCCGAGAGACTGATGACTACCACAGGATGCTGGCCAGGATCGACAGCATAAACCGGTATAGAAGTCTCCTTGCTTTGCAGGATGAAATCTGGAAAATGCACAGCAAGTATCCGTTTTCCGTGTATGCCAACATAAAGGGCAGGCTGGCGGAGAAGATCAAACTTTTTGAAGGACCTAACTGTGATTCCATAAGCATGAGGGTAATATTCATCAACGGGTCATGGGTAAACCTGGAAAAAGCTGACTGCATTGCTGCCCAGCAGAAAGGAATGAAGCTGCCGGATTTCATGGCAATAAAGTACCCACATTCTGTGGATTTTGAAATACCGCAGGATGCGCTTAAGAGCATGGGCAGTTCCAAAACCTCCGAGGGGTCATCGCCCCTGGGCAATCCCAACCAGGAGTTTTCCATTGCCATCGAGGTGCTGCAAACCCGCCTGGAATACCTGATCAGGATCGTGGACCACATGGAATCCCTTTACACAGCTGCAATACCGAGGATATCCGAGAACATCAAGGAGATCAATGGAAAGCTTGACGAGCTATACAAGAGACTTGACTCTTTCAAGCAGTCCTGAGCACCAATTTTTTAGGTCCGCCATCCGAAAAATTAGATAAGTGAATTGCCATTCACAGGACGAACAAAATGTCTACCGTATTGCTTGAAACCAATGTTGGAAATATTGAGATAGCGCTTTTTGAGGAAACCATGCCGATTACTGCCGGTAACTTCAGGAAACTGGTTGAGAAGAAGTTCTACGACGGAACTGTCTTCCACCGAGTTATACCTGACTTCATGATACAGGGTGGCGATCCGACCGGCACAGGGATGGGCGGACCCGGCTATAATATAAAGGATGAATTTGGCAAGGAAAACAGAAACGACCGCGGTACAATATCCATGGCAAACGCTGGACCTAACACTGGAGGCAGCCAGTTCTTCATAAACGTGGTCAACAATAATTACCTTGACAAGAAACACCCGGTTTTCGGGAAAGTGACGAGCGGCATGGAGGTTGTAGACGCAATCAGCAAAGCTAAGACAGATAGAAACGACCGGCCACAGAATAAGATTTTTATTAAAAGCGCCAGAATACTCTAGGCGCTACCCTTCAGTCTGGATGCCGTAGAGCTTGGCAAATGTCCCGCCTGATTTAAGCAGCTCCTCGAATTTTCCCTCTTCCACCTTATGCCCATGATCCAGAACTATTATGTTGTCTACCAGTGAGATCATGCTGAACCTGTGTGTGATAAGAATGAGCGTGCGCCCTACGAGATATTTTGAAAGCGCAGCCATGATTGCCTTTTCAGATTCCGGATCAATCTGTGAAGTCGGCTCATCCATGACAAGAATTTCCGGTTCACGCACCAGTGCCCTCATGATTGAGACTGCCTGCCGCTGTCCCTCCGACAGATTCCTTCCCATTTCCCCTATGCTTGTGTCCAGTCCGTGATCCAGCCCTGCGAAAATAGCGTCAAGGCCGAATGAAGCGGAAAGCGTGTCTACTGTCTCCCGGGAAATGTCTGGCCGGTTGAATATCACGTTATCGTAAATAGACCCCCTGAACAGGAACTGCTCCTGCAGAACCGGGGCTATCAGCTTTCTGTAAGACGATGTTTCAATAGACCTCAGGTCCAATCCGTCAATGGTCACGGAACCCCCCGTGGTGTCAAAGAACTTCATGATTATGTTGCTCAGGGTTGTTTTTCCCGCCCCGGTGTGACCCACCACCCCTATTTTTGATCCCTTCAGTATTGATACGCTTATTGAGTCGAGCGCATTCTCATCGCCGTATGAGAAGGACACATCCTTAATGTCGATGGACCTGCCAAATCCAGCGCCGATGCTTCCCCTGAAATCAGCTCTTTCTCCCTCAGTGTCTATTATGGCATAGATTCTTCCGACGCCAACCATCGCAGACTGGTAGGACGTGTATGTCTGCGAAAGCTGCACAACCGGGTCAAAAAACTCCTGCAGATACACCACGAACGCAACCATTATCCCGATTGTCACGAGGCCGGACACGAGCTCTACCCCTCCCGCTATGATCACTATTGTTATGCCTGCTGCCTCAATCACCCTGATGATTGAACCATAGATAGATGAGAGACGCTGGGCCTTCATGTTTGACCGGTAGTTGTTTCCGTTCAGCTTGCTGAACTGTTCTGCAGTCCTGGCCTCCGCACCGAAGGACTTGATGAGCCTGATTGCATTTATGTTCTCGCTGAGATTGCCGGTTATGGCAGCAATGGTCCGCCTTGTTCCCAGGTAATTTCTCCTGACCATTGGCTGAATAGCAAAGGTGAATCCAATGAGCGCAGGAATTGCGATGAGGGCATACAGAGTCAATCTCCAGTCCAGATAGAACATTATGGAGATGGAGATTATGACTGTGGAAATGCCGGAAATAACCTGCGGAAGCTGGAATGTCAGGAACTCGCTCAGTGCTTCTCCGTCATTGGTGATCCTGCTTATCAGGTAACCAGTCTTGACGTTCCCGAAAAACTTCAAGGGGACTCTCTGAAGATTTGCAAGTGCCCTGTCCCTCAGGGACTTAATTGTCGACTGGGCGACCCTGGTCGATGAGATTGTCCTTATCCGGTTTGAAAAGAATTGTACAATATATAGCAACAGGAACAGGAGACCGTAGAATAACAGGCCTGCTGAATTTCCGGACAGAATGCTGTTGATGGCAAGGCCCAGGGAGAGGGGATACAGGGTTCCTGCAACCGCAGTTACAAAGACTGTCAGAACCACCTGCCTGCTGTCCTTCCTGAAGGAGAACATATCCCGGATAAGCCTGACCATGCTGCCCCGAGTATCTATTTTCCCGAAATACTGGTCCTCGGTTTCGTCGTATGTCTGCAGTTTAGGCAGCTGGATCACCCTCCTCTCCTGGTACCCGTGATACTCCAGCCGCATCCTGCAAGCCTGATTCGCCGTGCAGAAGGGTGATTGACCCATGATCAAGCTTGAACACGCGGTCAGCATATTTCATGGCGGAATGCCTGTGAGTGACATTTATCACGGTCATTCCTCCCAAGCGGCTCTTTATCATCCTGAACATTTCGAGTTCCGTCTCCGGATCGACACTTGATGTTGAGTCGTCCAGAATGAGCACCTGGGGTTTCCCCAATATTGCCCTCGCGACTGCAATCCTCTGCTTCTGCCCTCCGGAAAGCGTTATCCCGCGCTCTCCAACGAGAGTGTCGTAACCATCGTGAAGTGTTTCTATGAAGGGTGAGATATTTGCAATGCCTGCCGCTGATCTTATGTCGTCCATGGATGCTCCTGGAGATCCATAGGCAATGTTTTCCCTTATTGTGCCGGACAGCAGGGTGATCTCCTGCGGAACGATGGAAATCATGCGCCGAAGTACGGTGAGAGGTAGGCTCTTGATATCCACGCCGCCGATCCTTATTGACCCCGAGTCAGGATCGTAGAATCGCAGCATAAGGTTCACAAGCGTGCTCTTTCCAGTGGCGGTCTTTCCGGTAATGCCGACAAATTCCCCACCTGAAATAGAGAAACTCAATGACTCCAATATTTTCCTGTTCCCTCTTGAGAATGAGACGTTTTCAAACTCGAGATTGGATGACAGAGGCGCACCGCCACCCCTTTCCAGCTTTTCGACGTACTCTTCAGAAATTACATCATTTATTCTCTGGATCCCTGCCCTTGCATTCTCCGAGAAGACAATGAGCCTGCCGATGGAGCTTACCGACGGGCTGACAAGTGTAAATATGTTTATTGCTGCGACGAGGGGACCGACGGAAGCACCGGAGATCATGGACGAGTACCCTCCGTAGATAAGTATTACCGTTGCCGCACCGCCCAGCACCAGAGGAAGGAGATTGTTGTAAAGCCCCCTGAGCTTTGCCACCTGGACATATTCCTGGTAATAGCTGTCCGTAGTGCTCCTGAACTTGGATATCTCCCATTCCTCTCCAGAGAAACCGCGGATGGTCCTCTGGCCTATTATGTTCTCCTGCAGTTCCTCATTCATCCGCCCATAGTAGCCCCTGATGCTCCTCCAGTGAAGCCTTTGCTTTCGCTGGAACACCATACCGATGTAGACCATCAGGGGCACTGACATGATAAAAACGGCAGCGTATACCCCGTTTATGGTCAGGAGGAAATACAGGCCAAAAAGTATCATGAAGATTGTAGGGATAAGCTGAGAAAGAGTCGATGTAATGAAATTCCTCGATGCCTCGATGTCCATTGTGGTTCTTGAAAGCAGGTCTCCTGTTGTCTGGCCCTCAAAGAATGAGAAACTCTTCCTGACGAGGTGATTGAATACATTGTTCCTCAGGTTGAAGGAGTAGGTCTGGCCGATGAATTGTGAACCATAGTTTACTATGAACTGGAATGCCGCGGAAATGACAGTTACAACAACTATGAGTATTGCAAAGTTCTCCAGTCCCCGTAGGTCGAGGTTTTCTATGGACGTAACCGAATCCCCTATGAGTAGGGGGACGTACAGCCTTGCAATTGTTGATATTATTGCCGCTATAATGACGGCATACAGGGCCCATTTCTTCCTTGAGATATATTTGAAGCTGAATATGAGAGGATCGAATACCCACAATATCTTCTTGAACATGTTGGAGGACAATGGCAGATTTCTCCCGGAATCCGGCCCTCAAACCCAGGCCTAAAGCTAGTCTGTATCCAGTCATCTGTATAATTTCTTTCGGCTTTTCCTGCAGCAAAGCAGACAGCATTATTTTTTTTGTACGCAGGGAGCAACTAGCAGGATAACCAAAGTCATGTATCAAATACAAGCGGGAAATTGAAGCAGGATGATCCATGCCAGGGACCGGATAACGGGACGGCAATGGGCTAACATAGCCCCTTGAACACACATCTGCAACCCTAAAACAGAAAGGTTTAATTCAGTTTCACTATTAGGTGGCTGTTACGCTTCATATTAATGGAGTTTAGAGGGATTTAATGGCAACGGAAAAGGGTCAAAAGAAGGGAAAGGACAAGTGGAAAGAGAA
>JAMDAM010000007.1 GCA_023484805.1 Thermoplasmatota archaeon
TCCGCCGATATGGGTGTCAGCACTCAGAATATTATCGGGCTGAACGGGTTTATGAATTATGATGCACTTGAACTTAGAGATGCGCTGAAAAGGGCAAAGTATCGCTTCTACAACCTGAGGAGCAAATATATAGTGGAAGCCAGGTGGATAGTAGACGAACTGCCAGATCTAATCTCCAGCGGGAACAGGCAGCAGGTACGCGACTACCTTGTTGAAAATGTTATGGGTATCGGATATAAGGAAGCGTCGCATTTTCTCAGGAACGTCGGCATTTTTGACTTCGCCATACTGGATAAGCATATTCTCAGAATGCTCGCTTCAGAGTATCCGGGAATCAGGATCAAGGTAGGCAGCAGGCAGTCCTATCTGGATACTGAAAAGTATGTTATCGATATCGCGCGTGGCATGGGCATGGAGGCAGGTATCCTCGATCTTTACATGTGGAAACTGGCCACAGGCAAGATAATAAAGTGACATCTCTTTCAGGAAGCTATCAAGCCCTGTTTCTGGATTGAATAAATACACGATTGCTGGATTATGACGCCGCAATTGTTTTTCAACCCGTATCGCATATATATCTCATGGAAGCTTCTGAGTTCAGGAGAGCTGACATAAATTATGAAAGTCTTTTCGGCGACCTGTATGTGCTGATGAATAACGCCGGGAAGTCCGTATCAGATTTTATCGGAAGAACCTTTGGCAGCAACTTAAAGATATGTGTTGTCTGCGGGAAGGGAAATAACGGGGGCGATGGGCTGGTAGCGGCCAGGGAACTCTCTAAAAATAACGAAGTTACTGTGATATTGGTAGAGGGCAAATCAAGAATGTCCAGTTCCATTGCGAGGAAAGCACTCCGATCCTACCGGGGGAAAGTGGTGGGCCTTGACGCGATTGGGCCTTCGCTTGAGGATTGCGATATTGTCGTTGACGCACTTCTGGGGACTGGCATATTGGGGAGCCCAAAATACCCCTATGATCTGGCAATAAAGCATATGAACTCCTGCAGGAAGACGGTTGTGTCTGTTGATGTTCCTTCAGGAATGGGGAACGATCCCGCAGTTGCTCCAAGTTACACAGTTACATTCACTGAAAGGAAGGACGGGATGACCGAGGAAAATTGCGGGAAGATAATCGTTGTTGACATAGGCATACCCGATCAGGTGTTCAGGTTTGCTGGCCCTGGCGATCTGATATATTACAAAATGCCGAGGCCAGATTCCCACAAGGGAATGAACGGGACTCTTGCCATAATCGGTGGAATCGAGTATTACGGATCAGCAGTGATCGCTGCCGAGGGCGCATCCGGAACTGGCGTTGATCTTGTAAGGATCTTCACCTCAAGCCAGAACTATCAGATCATAGGTTCGTACGATCCTGGGTACATTGTTAGAATGATCAGCAGCAACCAGGAAGATCTGGCAGAAGAAATAGGGAAGAATACGGCAATCCTAGCAGGATCCGGAAACGGGATGGGAATACTTGCAGGGGAAATTCTGGACACGGTTCTATCCCTCGAATCCATTCCATTAGTTCTTGATGCAGACGCAGTGAAGATGATGGGTTCCCGTGCGTTCAAGGGAAGGCAGAACATGGTCATAACGCCGAACAAGAACGAATTCCGCATAATATCAAAAAAGGACCCGACAGAGGAAAACGCTAAGCAACTTGCAGCAGAAAAAAATATGGTGGTTGTACTGAAGGGCCAGGTAGATGTAGTCACCAATGGAACAAGAACAATCCTCGTTGAGGGCGGCAATCCAAGGATGACAATGGGTGGTACTGGAGACCTGCTGGCGGGTATAATAGGAGGACTGTGCTCTAAGGGGATTGCACCATTCCGGGCTGCCGTAATGGGTTGTTACGTTCTCAAGCAGGCATCGGACCTAGCGCATTCCCAGTATGGGCTCTGGTACAACATAAACCATCTATCCTCACTTGTGCCGGTAACAATGAACAGTCTCATCCCGACAAAAAAAGATTAATACTGAAGAAACAATGAATCCGCGTGCAGGAATCTCTTGAACCTGAAGCAGGAATCGGGGAAGAACTTATTGAACCGAAGGCAGAAGAGGGTAGAGTTCCGGGCAGCGGAACGAACATTTACGATATTCTCCATGGGAACATCGCGAAAAAAGCCTCATATCCAGCACTCATATATTATGGGAGGAGGGTTACGTATTTCCAGCTGATTTCGGCTGTAGATTCATTTGCGGCAGAACTGGTGTCCAGGTTCAAGATAAAGAAGGGGGACAGGATTGCAATTTCCCTCCCCAATTCACCACAATTTATAATTTCGTTTTTCGCAGTTGTCAAGATAGGAGCCGTCCTGGTTCCGCTGAATACCGGGCAGAATGCTGCGAATTTCGTGAAAAAACTTGAGATATTACACATAAAGGGCATAATAACCCATTCACAGGGCTATACACTGCTGAAAGACGCTGTCACGGAAGGAATGTTCGTTATAGTTACAAGGATCCAGGACTTCATGCCATTCGAAAAGGCCTCCAGGATCACTTTCTTCGATTCCACATGGGGCAAGGTGAAGTGGGGAGGAAACGTGTACCCATTCTCTGACTTCATGTTCGGAAGCGATGGTTCAGGAAATCCGGCAAATCCTGATGATGATGTTGCCATAATACAACTTACAGGTGTCTCCCTCCCTAATTTACAGGCGGTTTCGCTAACGCATTCCAACATCATAAGCGCACTTAGGCAGGCTTCTGACGTTCTTACAATAACGGGAAAGCGTTCCATTGTTGCCTGCGCAACGCCATTTTCTGTACCATACGCTTACTTATTCGGCTTTCTGCTTCCAATGGGATCGGGTCACCCGGTGCTCGTTTTTCACGATAACCACGACTCAAAGACCATGGCAAAACTGTGCAGAAAAACTGGTGCGGATATAATGGTCGCACATCCAAGAATATACTCCAAACTGCTCTTCAACAAGAAAACGAGGAAGTATCTGAAGAAAATATCCATATACATTTCCGGAACTGACACGATGTCAGTATCGCTCGCTTCTGAAATTGTGGATGACCTGAAGGGCAAGTTGCTTCAGATATACGGGTTTTCTGAAACTTCCGGAATATCGCATTACAGGTGGGTGGAAGACCCTCGGCAGCCTGCAAATACCCTCGGCTTTCCCTTCAAGGAGACCTCATGCAAGATCATAGATCAGACAACAGGGGAAGAAGTGAAGATCGGTGAAAAGGGAGAACTACTGGTAAACGGTCCACAGAGTGCAAGGAAATACCTTTTCACGTTGATTGGTGAAGAGGATAATTTTGCAGGAGACTGGTTTCATACTGGAAATATAGTAATGAGGAACCAGGAAGGATCTTACATCCTGATAGAAAAACTCAGGGACATAATTATATCCGATGCCATTCCTGTATTTCCGAACGAGATCGAGGCGGTCATCAACAAGTTTCCTGAAGTAAGTGAGTCGGCGGTTATAGGCGTCAGCGACGGAAATCTTGGAGAGTCTATAAAGGCATTCGTGGTAACAAAGGATGGAACTGCGTCATGCCAGAGGAAACTGATAAAATACCTTAACGAAAACCTTGCTGAATACCAGCGTCCTCATTTCTATGAGTTCCGGAATGAACTGCCAAAGAGCATGTCTGGAAAGATAATCAAGCGTATACTTATAGAACAGGCAGCCGGCAGGACTGAAGAGAATACGGCTTCAGTTAAATGATTCGCATCTAAGGGGAATTGCACTCTCACTAAGGGACAGGCACTCATCCGTCGCTATACCGAGAAAATCTGTAATGTATCCAGCTGTTTCCGGATCTGATTTCTTGGGGAGCAGATTATTTCTGAGCCCAGTGTGTCACGCATTCAACTGTTATCAAATGCAATATACCAATCACTTTTCAGCATCGGGTATTTCAATCTGGATAATACCATTCTCGATCTTCAGGTTGTAAACACGCTGATCCATCACAGCGGGCCCGGAAATGCATCTCCCGCTCTCTAGATCGAACACTGATCCGTGCCAGGGACATTTGAGTGTCTTTCCATTTATTATCCCGTCCTCAAGCGGAGCGTGGGCATGGGGGCACGCAGAATCCATGGCATAGTATCTTCCATTCAGGTTTGCTATCAGCACAGGCGAAGACTGCATCGAAAATCCCTTAACTTCACCGGGGCCAATCTCAGTTTTACTTGCTATCTTCATGTACTTTGCCATTAGCCCACAACTGGTGCCTCTTTATTTAAAGTTTAGAGCAAGTTATGTTGTACTGTTCAATAAATTCCATAATATACAGTAAAGCAAGCCTACGGGCAGGTGCATATTCCGGTGCAAAATTCATTTATGACCACAAGATGAACAACAGGAAGTATTTCTACAAATGGACACAACGGCACCGGGAAGTGTGGAATCTGACAATATCTATGTGGTTGATACCTCAGCCATAATGTCCAGACGGATCGACATGCTCAACCGGAAACTGGTATTCCCAGCCTCTGTGCTCGAAGAGATCAGGAAGGGTAAGCTCAGGAGATTATTGGATGTCGTATCTCCGGAGATAAATGTATACGCACCTTCCAAGGAAAGCAGGAGGGATGTGGTGTCCTTCGCCACAAGATCGGGCGACATAACTGTACTGAGCGACACCGATATTGATGTAATCGCCCTGGCGCTGGAACTCAAGGCAACGATAATAACTGATGATTATGCCATAGAAAATGTTGCGGAATTTATGGGCATACATTATGTTGGTTCTGACCTTAAGCCCATAAAATCAAAAATAAAATGGTCATTCAGGTGCACGGGATGTGGCAAATTCTATAAATCCGACATAGGCACATGCCGTATCTGCGGCCATGCCCTGAAAAGAGTCCCTGTCAGGAAAACCGGCAAGAAATAAGTACTACCAGGCAATGGATAATCATGATAGACATTAGTCTTCCATTGAAGCGTGGACTCATAACTTATCCAGGTGATGCACAGTATGAAGAATATGAATACTACACGCACAAGGAAGATCACGTTCACATAATGAGGGTAATGATGGAAACACATTCCGGCACTCATTTTGATGCTCCATTTCATATGCTGCCGGATGGCAGGAAGGCCAATGAGGTGGATCTGAGAAAGTTTCTGGGCAAGGCAACTGTCATAGAAGTAAAAGGTGATAGCATCGAGCCCTCAGACATTCCGGATAATCCAACAGAAATAATACTTTTCAAGACGAAGAATTCCGGGCTCTATGATGCATTCCATGAAGATTTCACTTACATCTCGGAGGATGCTGCGAAGAAAATAGCCTCAAAGAGTGTAAACCTCGTGGGCATTGATTATCTGTCCATTGAGAAATTCGGAATTCCCGATCCGGTCTCCCATAAAACCCTGATGAGGAAGGACATAGTAATCGTGGAGGGGCTTATTATGAGCAACGTTCAGCCTGGTATCTACGATTTTGTGTGCCTCCCGCTGAACATGTCAGAGGACGGAGCTCCATGCAGGGCAATTCTCCTCTGATATAATCCACTCAGTGAATGCTTTGTTCCTTCCGGTGGAAAGAAAAAACTCCGGTCAGACTGTATTAGCAAGGAGAATAAAGAAAGAGTTTAATTGAATTCTATATTTACCGTGTCATGGATGGAAAGAGAATGGCCTTGCCCATTTTCAGCATGCTTATCATGATACAGTTCACGCTCCTGCTCATTGAATTTATCATAGGAATGGCAGTAAATCTTTACGTATCGATTCCAGAACCAATAAAAGGTTCGTTTTTCATGTCTTCCGGCGCAATTGCCCTACTGGCACACATTGGGCTGGGAGCATTGGTTGCGATACTTGGGGTACTGATCTTCTTCTTGGCGCTGATGCAAGGAAACGGGAGAAACATCCTGTTCACAGCTTTCGGATTTATTTTTGTAGTCGCTGCAGCCATAAGCGGGCTTGCGTTCCTTTTCGATGGCCAGAATCCAGCATTTTCGCTCTTCATGGCGGTTTTCTTCATATTTGCATTTTCAGCATATCTCTTCCCTCTGGCACAATCTGTGAAAAGGCAGGTCCAGTCCTGATCAACCATTACATTGGGCCATCATTGGGTCTGCAGATACTTCAGGAATCCATTAATGAACTCCATGGAATCTGAAATTATTCCGTAGTCAGCATACTGGAAAATCGGTGCGTTAGGGTCGCTATTGACTGCTATGATCTTCTTTGCATACCTTGTTCCAACCACATGGTTATCGTGGCCAGAAATACCGATAGCGATGTAAACATCCGGGGATATCGATATACCGGTTAGCCCGATCTGTTGCTGCCGCGGAATCCAGCCGAAATCAACTATTGGCCTTGTAGCACCTATTGAAGCATCTAGCCTGTCGGCCAGCTGGATCGCTTCCTTGAGGTTATCTGGTTTCCTGATTCCCTTTCCAACAGCGACGACCACCCTGGACTGGTTCAGCGGCTTGAACTGGGGCGGCACCTCCACCACGGATATTCTTTTCACATTGCTATCGCACGCAACCGCATCCATCTCTTCAACAGTGAACTCACTGACGCTTTCCAGGCGCCTGAACATCCCAGGTCTGACCGTAGCCATCTGCGGGTCTGTCTTTGAGTATATCCTGGCTATTATTCCACCGCCAAAGGCAGGCTTGTACTGTATGAGTTTTCCACTCTCGATCCTTAAGTCTACGCAATCTGCAGTAAGTCCAAGGCCAAGCTCAGCTGCAACAAATGCTGCAATTTCCCTTCCATCCACTGTCGATGGATAAAGAACAAATTTAGGGCTGCTTTTCCTTATGTATTCTGCTATGAACTGTGCTATGCATCTGCTCTCGCCTTCTCTCACAAAGACATATCCGTTTGCCGGCATACCCTTGAGTTCAGCAGGTTCTATGTTCCCAATCATAACGGTAGAAAGCCCTTCTGCCTGCGCAAGCTCGAAATTCTTGGAGGCAATCTCCATCGATACGATGCTATCAGAAACTGCAATTCCAAGTGCGATACCCTTTCCACCAGCTTCAGTGATAGCGACCTTCTCAATAGCGCCGGCATAACGTGTTTTTATTATCTGCAATACAGCCTCATATACTTTCTCTCCGGATTCAAGGAATACTACCTTACGTTTGCTCTCTATGCGTTCAGTTCCGGCTACGACTGTCGGAGATTCAGTAGTTCCTGAAATCCTGATCCCCAATTTATTCGAATCTATGATTTCCACTTTTCCGCTCATATCCGGCGTTCCCTGCTTTACCGCCCTTGCCCTGTTTATCTTCTCGCTCACGGAAATGACTGCGGGGAGTTTCAGTTCATATGTTACAATGCTCCTTTCAGCGTCCTGTTCTGCGGTGCATATGTCACCCGCGATTTCCAGCTTTGAGATCGAGGACTTGAAAGAGAAATTGCACAGTTTAGCCAGTTCAGGAGGCACCTGGGAGGTTTCACCATCCAGGGAGTATTTTCCCATAAGTACAAGGTCCGGCTTGTACAATGAAACGAACGATGAAAGTATCCTGGCCGTCACAAGGGTGTCCGATCCACCAAATGATCGGTCGGTAAGCAGAAATCCGCGGTCAATTCCCATCATGAGCGACAGGTTTATGATTTCCGCAGATGGTGGTGGACCCATCGTTGCAACGGCAGTTTCCCATCCATATTTTTCCTTGATCCTCAGTGCCTCCTCAACCGCTTTCCGGTCGAAGGGGTTCATCTGCAGGGGTACATTCTCCCGGATTATCCTGTTTGTGGCTGGATCGAAGCCTATGCTGTTTACCTCAGGTATCTGCTTCGCAAAAACAAGTACTTTCATGCAATGTCGACCATTACGTCGCCATTCTCTACCTTGACCTTGTACGACTTGAGCGGACCTATATCACCTGCACTTTCCGGCGGGCTTACGACGCTGCCGTCTTCTGGATCGAAAGTCGCAAAATGATTGGGGCATATCAGGTTGCCGTTGTCGAGGAAGCCTTCGGAGAGATCATACTGCTCGTGGGTACAGTAAAGGCTGGTTGCATAGAATTTGTCCTTTTCACGTATGATGAGCAGCTCGTTGTTTCCGATTTTTGACTTGAACAGATCGCCATCTTTCATCGCATCCTGTTTCAGAACCTTGTACCATGTCATGATTGATAATTTGCCATGAATAGTTATAATTTTTGTTTCGCCTGCCGGTCTGCAAAATTATTAAAGAGATTCAAGGATACAGTATTCTGTAAGATAAAGCTGGTAATTTCATGGATCAGGATGTAAAGAGAAAATACCTTGAGGCTGGTAAGCTAGGGAAGATGGCCCTGGAATACGGGGCATCTCTTGTCTCCCCGGGGGCAAAACTATTTGACGTTGCCGAAAGCATAGAAAAACTCATCCGGGATAACGGGGGAAAACCGTCCTTTCCTGTCAACCTGTCGATAAACAATGAAGCAGCACACTACTCTCCATTTCGAGGAGACCAGAAGAAATTTTCAACTGGAGACGTGGTAAAGATAGATGTTGGTGCCCAGGTGGATGGATATCTCAGTGATAATGCTACGACTGTCGAGGTCGGTGAAGGCGGCAAATACAGCGATCTCATCCAGTGCACAAGGGAAGCGCTGAATGCGGCCATAAGAACACTTAGGCCGATGATCTCCGCCAGGCAGGTAGGGTCCGCCATAGAAGGTGTGATATCATCTCATGGATTCAAGCCGGTGAGAAATCTTGGAGGGCACGGCATAAGGAGGTATGATCTCCACTCAGAAATTTTCATCCCAAACTACGATGACGGGAATGCAACGCAGATCAAGCCTGATACGGTAATTGCAATTGAACCATTTGCAAGCACAACAATAGGGATGGTGCATAACGGTCCCGGGGGAAATATATACATACTGAGCGGCACGAAGATAAGAAAGGATGAGATACTCTACCAAAATTTTAACACCGTTCCCTTTGCCGAAAGATGGGTTGCTGATATAATGCCGGATTACAAGGAATACCTCAGGAAAATGATGGGAAGCAAGGAGGTATCGCAATTTCCAGTGCTAAAGGAGCATTCTACTTCCAGAATTTCCCAGGCTGAACACACCATAATGGTTCTTTCCGATGAAATAATAGTTACAACAAAATAGCGTTAACGGAAGAATCCAAGACTTTTGTTCACCCTCGTCATAAGGTCATCAAAAACCATACCGATCTTACGATCCGCATCCAACGCTATGGCAGAATCACGTGTGAGCAATTCGTAATATTCACTCGCCAGTTGAAGAAATTGCGGAGTTTCAAATCCGGAGATAGTCTTTCTTCCAGTGATTCTCTTCAGAGCAGTGGAAGGGCTGATCCTGAGGAATATTGTTATGTCTGGCCTGACCGTAATAATCTGGGAGACAAGTTTCATCCATTCTATGGTTTTTTCACGGGTCCCAAAATATTTCTCGATCACCGGTCCCTGGTATGCATAGGATGAAAGCAGGTATCTGTCACATATTACTGTTTTTCCCTCGTTAATAGCCTCCTCGATTTCGAACTGGTGCCTGAACCTGTCTGCCGTAAACTGAAAAAACAGGTTTATCCCGTTTTCCACGTCAGTGTTCCCTTCATCTTTCATCAATGGCCTGAACCTATCGGTGGGCTCACGAGTCAGGAACGTCTCAAAACCCTCTTCATTGAGATATGCAGAAAGCATTCTGGATAGGGTTGTCTTTCCCGAACCGTCAATACCCTCAATGGCTATGAACAATTTTATCGTGGGTACAACTTGAATGAACTAAAAAAGGTTCTTGCCTCTTCAGTATTAGTTCATATATCAATTAAGGATTCCTTCCAATCATGGTACTGTATGCAAAGGATATAATGAAAAACTATACGAAGACCTTTCCAGCAGATACAAACGCGCTTGATGGCGCAAAAATAATGCAGCAAGATCACGTTGGTTTCCTTATTGTACACGACAGTGGCGGGAAGCCGGTTGGAATTGTCACAGAGTGGGATTATATTAGCAAGGTTGTTGCGGCGGAGAACGATCCAAGAAAAGTCACGCTGGGCCAGATAATGAAGGAAGGCATAATTAGCGTTGAGGCAGAGACCCCAACTGAAAAGGTCACGGTGATCATGGGCAAGAATCTCATAAGGAGAATACCTGTATTCGAAAACGGGAAACTGATTGGTGTGATCACCTCAAGAGATATTATCCGGATATTCAAGGACTACATGGACAGCATTTCAGATATCATCGCAAGGTTTGGCAACTTCTGAAGAGTCCAGATGAAATACGGTGACAAGGTAATCCTGACCTCCAGCCTCGGTTCCTTTCTTTCTGTTGTAAACTCGACTTCCCTTCTTATTGCTGTCCCTACCATAATGATTGACCTGAATACCACATTTTTTCTTGTTCTCTGGATACTGATCTCGTATTCCCTGGCCCTGACAGTCTTTTCTCCGATTTTCGGCAAGTATTCTGATAGAATTGGAAGAAAGAAGCTTTACAGTTCCGGTTACATATTCTTTTTCATAGGCTCAATGACTGCAGGAGTGAGCGTCAATGCGGACATGCTCATCATTTCCAGACTGATCCAGGGTATTGGCGGGGCACTTCTCTTCTCGAACAGTCTTGCGATACTTACCGATACGTTCAAGGCAATAGAACTGAAAAGAGCCATAGCAATTAATGCCGCTGTTATAGGGGTTGGCACAGCAATCGGTCCTATAATTGGCGGCTTGCTCACTGCCCTTAACTGGAGGACAATATTCTTCTTCAACGCCCCCATAGCACTGGTTGGTTATTTCATATCATGGCGCACACTTACGGAAGTTAAGAGGGAACTTCTCCCCGGGAAGTTTGACTTCAGGGGGTCGATATTGTTCTCATCATTCCTTATACTGATCATAGTTGCTCTCAGCACAGGCCCATTCATCGGATGGACCGACCCTCTTATCATTGCTATGCTTGCAGTTTCAATTGCTTCTCTGGTATCCTTCGCCCTTATGGAGAAAATAACAAGAGATCCACTCATAAACATGGATCTTTTTGGCAGGAAGGCGTTTTTTTCGGCGTCTTTTTCAACTCTCCTCAATTCTGTATCCCGCTTCTCGCTCATTTTCATTCTGATACTTTATCTGCAGGGAACTGCCGGTTTCTCCCCTCTGATTGCAGGGTTCCTAATGGTTCCATACGCAGGAGCCATGGGATTCATGAGCTATTATTCCAGTTCTCTGATGGGACACATTGGAGGAAAGTCGCTTCAGATCATAGGACTCGCAATGGTAGGTGCAGGTTCAATTGCATTTCCGTTGACACTCGGCGCATTTGATTACACATTAGTATCGATGCTGATGATCCTTACAGGGCTCGGAATAGGGATATTCTATACGCCAAACAATTCCGCGCTCATGCTCTCGGTTGATCCAGGGAACAGAGGAGTTGCTGCATCCATAAGGACACTGTTCCTCAATATAGGATCAGTGGTTGGCATGACCATGGTTTTCACCATTGTCGCCAGTTTCGTTCCAATGGCAACGGTCGGGAACATTTTCATAGGTTCGCTTAGCACAGGGATTCATATTCCAACCGGTGCATTCAATGAAGGACTGGCCATAAGTTTTATTGCCGCGGGCATCTTCAGTCTGGTCGCCATACCTATTGCAGGAAGATCATCAGGGAATAAAGACTGACATTTGTCGACTACTCCAGGCTAAAGCCTCGGAGCTTGCAGCTTGGGGGGGATCAGAATGTTCAAGAATAGCAACCGCCACAATAGGTGAATAATTATTAAGCGAGCTGCGAATATATTGATATGGTGCGATCTGACAATTTTCATGGCTTCAACACGAAGGCAGTGCAGTCCGGGGAGCTAAGAGACCATAGATTTGGCAATATAACCACCCCTATATTTGAAACTTCAACATTTGTGTTCCCGAACTATGAGAAGGAAGCATATCTCGATCACACAAGGAATGAACCCTACATCTACTCCAGATGGGGAAATCCTACCACGCAATCACTCGAACTTAAATACGCTGCACTGGAGGGTTCAGGGGAGGGCCTGGCATTTTCGTCCGGGATGGCTGCGATAAGCACAGCAGTGATAGCAACCCTTGGAAAGGGTGGAAAGCTCCTTTCCGTTGGAGAACTTTATGGGCAGACACAGATGTTCTTCGCACAGACATTGAAGAACTACGGGTTCTCAGTTGATTTTGTTTCAATAAGGGATTTCAACGCAGGTAAATTTGATTGCTCCGGTTATTCAGCTGTATACACAGAATCAATTACAAATCCAACCCTGATGGTTGCGGATATACGCAATGCATCAAGGATATGCGGAGAATTTGACATTCCGCTCCTGGTGGATGCAACATTTGCATCGCCATTCAACCAGAAGCCAATTGCGCTTGGTGCCAGCGTAGCCATACACAGCGCAACTAAGTATATCTCCGGGCACAGTGACGTCATTCTTGGACTTGTAGGTTCAGGTGCGCAACTGTTTCCGGGAATATCGTCATTGAGAAAATCCCTTGGAGGAACTCCAGATCCATTGCAGTCCTACCTTGCACTCAGGGGACTAAAAACACTGGGACTAAGGATGGCAAAGCACAACACCAATGGAATGGAACTCGCAAAATTCCTGAAGCAGCATAAAAAGATACGAAAAGTATTCTATCCTGGAATAGAGGAATCTGAGTTTTTCGATGTAGCAAGAAACAATTTATCAGGATACGGTGGAATGGTTTCTTTCGAGATTGCCGGCGGTATAGAAAAGACAAGGAAGTTCATTGGCAATCTGACTATTGCATCCGCAGCTCCAAGCTTGGGTGGCGTAGAAAGCCTCATCACACTGCCAGTCGATACGAGTCATTCAAAGATATCGCGGGAGGAGAGGCTGAAAATGGGTATTGAGGATTCCCTTGTCAGGTTTTCCTGTGGAATCGAGGACATTGAGGATATGGTCGCTGACTTCGAAAACGCCCTGGCCTCTATCTAGGTCAGAACCTAGAGGAGAGGGAATTCTCCAGTAATCTCATCCAGTTTGTCTGATTCATATGGTCCCATGCCAAGACAGGTTACTGTCCCGGGTGGAATCTGAGTCAGGCCAGCGTCCGTTATAAGTGAGTTTATTATCCCTGCCTGATCTGCGCGATTCTTGAGAACATAAATCGTCTCTATGTCATTTACCCTGATTACGACCTTTTTCTGCCCTGATTTTGTCCATTCCTTGAAGTGTTTCTTATCATGTTTCTCCGCCTGAAGAGCACAACTTACAGCAGCATGAGCAACCTGGGCTGCGATTTTTCCCTTCCCAAGATCAATATCTTTCCTGAAGGCTATCACCATCTTGACCTCGCTTACCATGGAACGTCCTTCATGTGCATCCTGAATGCTATAATATTAATTCCTCTATGCAACGGTGGGGTCAGGATTATTACCGTGAGTGCACCAACAATGTTACCGTAGTATTCCATGAAGAACGATCTGCTGAACACGAAAAGAAACAGCAATGCCATGAGCACAAAAGGAAGCTGATCCAGTAAGGATGCATTTCCACCCCTATTAATGTTCATACGTCTTTTTGTGAATGAACCTAACAGGTCTCCGGTAATCGACCCAGCCGACATCGATATCAGCGGCACAAGTGAAGCGGCTATTGTAGGGCCGAAATTTCCAAAGCCAGGATATGTGTAGTTGATAATCAGGTACAGAATTATTCCCAGTATTGTGCCTGAAAGTATTCCGCCAAAATACCCGCTCCAGCTTTTTCCATCCCCGAATATACGCCTTCCATCAATAAAATTCTTTCCGCGATCAATTATTCCATGCCCCCCAAATATTACTGCACCAGGGTTAGCGGCATAAGCAGGAATGAAAAAAACTATGGACTGGAATATTTCAACCAGTATATCAGGCATATTCTTCTACCGCCTTAAGAATGTCAGCTTTGGAGACTATCCCTCTGAGTTCTCCGCCGTCTGTAACCAGAACTGCGCTCGAATACTTGAGCATGGGATAGATCATCGAAACGGGGCTTGATTTATCAACCTGGGGCAACGTGCTTCCCATAACCTTTCTAACTAGGAGGTTCTTGAGAGATTCTATGGATGCGCCTTTGATGAGCATATCGTTTACATCTGACTCCGTTATGGTTCCCACGGTCTTGCCGTCATGCGTTATTACAGGAAGCTGTGAATAACCCCTTTGCCTCATTATGTTAAGTGCAGACATTATGGAATCCGTGGGATAGCAGGTTATCAAGGTTTTGGTCATAATGCTTTCCACTGTAAGGTCCATGTTCTTCGCTCTTTGCCCTGATCTGTTCAGATAATCAAATATTTTCCTTATTTTGTCATATGCAGGGTTAATGCTCCCTTTCTCAAGCCTGGCAATGTAGGATTGACTAACTCCGCTTACCCTTGCCAGCTCCTTCTGGCTGATCCCTAGGTTCTTTCTCATCTTTCTCAGTTCTTCGATGGTTGGAAGCATGAAAGAGCGATGAATTGTTAATAATTAATATTACTGTAGCTCATAAGATGTAGTAAGATTAAAGGTGTGAAGACAATAAATTTTCTCAGGTAAAATAAAACCAGCAATATGGCAACCTCACTTGTTCAAGATAGATCAGGTATCAGTCACACGCTGCCCTTAGATATTGTTTCACGAGATTGTTGAATGTTCATATTTTTCAAAAACGCTAAATAGTGATCTATGGTTACGGAGCCATTGTCCGAATTAAGTGAGTTCATTGTAAAGAATAATCGCGTCACAGCCCCAATCATATCAATAATCGCGTCTGTAATCCTTATTTATGCATCACTTTTCATTTCTGAGATACTGCTTTTCATGATTCCTGTTGCAGTTTTCATAGTGATGCATTACACGAAAATGTACAGGATCAAGACCAGGATACTGGGCAGCTTGATGATCTTCATAATCGTCGCAATTCTGGCAGCTGCTATCTTTTCTGACAACGTGTACAGCTATCAGCAACTCCCCATATCAAGCACATCCTCTTTTGGAACAATTACAACTTACGTTGCCCCATTTTCCGGCGTGAACAGGGACTATAATTTCACGATGGTTGTCAATGCGAGTTCTCCCGTGGACTTGTCTAATCTCCATCCGGTGCTTAACATAACAAACGGAGCGACAAACCTTGTAATTCATGAGTCGCAAATAAAGAATGCAAGTAAATCTCCATACGATTACGTATTCTATTACAACAGTGACAATCTGTCCGCAGGCATTTACACGTATAACTTCTCCCTCAACAGCAGCTTATATATATCCAATGGACAGGGTCCTATAAACACATATGAGACAACATATTTTGAAGACAACGTTCCCAGTTACGTCATCAGTGACCTGATAATTTTTGAACTGATATTTCTAATAGGTGTGTTTCTCGCAAGAAGCATTTCAAATAGCAGACGACATGATCCGGCAAAAAATCCTAAATAATATATATAGAAATTTAATAACGTATATATGGGTAAAACCGTTAGGAAGATTCAGCTCACCGGAGGCTCTACTTATATAGTTTCCTTGCCATCAGAATGGATAAAGGAGAATAAGCTGACCAAAGGGAGTGAGGTCAGGCTGGAGGACATCAATGGAGACATTCTTGTATCATCAAACAAGTCTAACAGCAAGGAGAACATCAAGACACTCAGGATTACGGATAGCATTGATCTCAAGGTCCTGGATAGGACACTGACCTCCCTCTATATCTCTAATTTCGATACAATTGTGGTTAAATGTAAGGATTATATGGGTTCAGCCCTGAGAGACGAAATTAGGAAGTTCTCAAAGCTGGTCATGGGGGTAGAGATATTTGAGGAATCATCAGACTCAATAGTACTGCAGAACGTTCTTGATTCATCGTCCTTTCCAATACCCAATGCGATAAGGAGAATGTCCCTCAACGTCACAACCATGATAGCTGACGTAATTGAGGCAATAAAGAGAAAGGATAATGCCCTGTTCAGCAGCGTTGTTGACAGGGATGATGATGTTGACCGGTATCAGTGGTACATTTACAGGGAAGTCCGAAAGAAGGGCAATGAAAGAGAGTTCAACATTTTTTACCTCATCGTGTCAAGGATTCTGGAACGGATAGCGGATCATGCTGTGAACATATGCAAGCTCTGGCTTGAGAATAATTCTGAGCATTCTGCAAATGCAGATGGCATCCTGGGTCCGCTTCAGACATCATTCAGCCTGTATCAGGAATCTGTTGATGCATTCTACGCCAGGAATTATCCCATATTGAATGGCTTGATAGGCAGGAAAGCTGAAATATCCGATCTGAAACGTGAAAAGCTAAATGAGTTCAAGAGAGATAAGAACGTGACATTCCTTTCAACATCAATGGAAGAGGTTACAAGGATCGGACATTATGCCACTGACATAGCAGAGTTGGCAATGGACATGATCCTTTCAGACCAGGTTGATATCTCGATCTAAATATCAACACTCTCTATTTTCGGGTTTCCGGTCTCTCCACTGAGATACGCAGCCTTGACCTGTGTATCATGATTGAAAATGCAAAGCGCGTGATCCTTGATGGCCTTTGTTATGAGCTTCTTCTTCCAGTAGAGCGTATCCATTGGGAATCCGTCGATTGCAGTTATGTAAGGAAGCCTGAGGTGGAAGGAAGTTGGAACAAGATCGCCAAAATAAATAAGCTCCTCCATACCCGTCCTATAGATAATAACCTGGTGGCCACGGGTGTGACCGCCGGATTTCAGGACGTTAAGTCCGTCCTTTATGCGTACAGATCCCTCAATTGCATGGAATCCTCCAGGTGATTTTGGATATTTTCTATAACTGCTCCTTGTGATCTCGTTTGGGTGCCGCATACCTGCAACTTCCTCCTTCTGTGCAATTAGTTTCGCCCTTTTGAAAAGTGGTTTTCCATCCGAAGAGAATGAATTCCCCATGTGGTCAAAATGAAGATGCGAATGAACAATGAAATCAAGATAATCAGGATTTACAAAGGTCTGGATCTGATTGGTCAGTTTTTCTCCCTTTTCCACTTCGTATACCTTTTTAAACTTCTCGTCTTCCAGATCGCCAATTCCGGAATCCAGAAGTGCAGTGTAAGAGCCATTAGTGATCAAAGGTATGTTCAGTGCAAGTTTTATCCTGAAATTCGGGTCCGCAGTAAACACCTTTGACCATACCGGCCGGGGGACAATGCCAAAGATAGCTCCCGGATCAAGCGTAAAATTCCCATCAGATAGTAGCCTCACTTCAGACTGGAGGGACATGATTCTATATGCGCAATTGATTATAAAATCCTCTGAATACTGATTGACATACAGACCGATATGCATAAGATGCTGTGGGAAATATTTATATATATTCTAATTAGTTAACGCTTTGAATGGACGATAATGATCAGGGAAGCATGCTTGCAGGTCTGATAACCACCCTGCTGCTTATGCTGGTCCTTGGCTTGTTCTATTTCGTTTACGCGCTGATAGCCGGCGTCATTGCTGGGGTTGTTGCGCGGCGTACTTCAAGGGGAACTTTCGGCGCACTTGCCGGATCCGCGATGGTAGCAGCAGTCATTGTTCTGCTGTCTGCTTATGAATATTCTTCCGTTACTTCGTTTATAACAAATAATCTCGGCACCGGTCCATATGTCACTTTGCTTGTTTCCCTCCTGACAACTTACAACCACCTGGCCATGACGGCGGCAATAATCACATCAGTGGTGAATCTCATCATACCTGCAATGGCAGGCGGGTTCATAGGCGGTGCACTCGTTGGAAGAATTTACACGATCGAGAACGCTCCGGTTGTGGAAGTCAGCAAGCCACTGCCTGCAAAAACCCAGCCTGCTGCGCCTGATCAGGAGAAGCAGTTGCAGAGGCTCAAGAAGATGAAGGAATCGGGAACGATTTCCAATGAAGAGTACGAGAACCTCAGGAAGAGGTTCACTGGCGATCGCTAGTATATTCGTAGTGGAGTAGATATGTTATGGTAAAACTTTTTAATAAAAAACCAGGAAAGAAGCAGAGGGAAGAGGTAAGAACAAAGATAGAGGTGATCACAGTCGGTGACACTCCGCCTATTGTTGAAGCAAGGAAGTTGATAGGGGATAATAACCCCCGAACTGCCATAATAAACTCATTCAATGCTGTGAAAGGCGATTATATACGCTTTTTTGGACTCAAGCAAGCTGGAAGGGAAACAGCGAGGCAGTTTCTTGCCAGGTCATTCAGGGAAATGAACGTAAACGTTCCTGAAGATTCAATGATGGATTCAGTCATTTTTCTGGATTCAGTTAAAACTCCACCAGCAAATCTTCCTAAGGAAATGGAAAGCCGGTTCACAGTCTTGAAAAAAATAACCAGTTTCTGCCTGAATTATTACGAACGTGCTAAGTTCTCAGATCCCATGGAAGTAGATGAGGGAAAGATAATTGAGAAGCTGGAAGACATCTATACCTATATGGATATCACAAAGCTATACTTCCCCTATGGCAAGGTTACAACCAGGGAGATAGGGGATAATGACCAAGCGCAGGCAAGCGTGGAGGAGAAGGCTGATATTCCAGACCCGTCAGCTCTTTCCGGGGCAGGAGCAGATGCAGGTATGATTGAGGAAATGCTCAAGTCAGGCATGATAAATCAGGAAGAGTATGAAAGCCTGATTTCTAAAGTAAACGGGAAGGGAACGGAAACTAATCGGGAAGAAACCGGTCAGTCTCCATGATTGCCTGACCTCATCCTGTTGCCAATAATGGAAACTTCGCTTATTATGTTAAGATCCTCCATATTGCTGGTGTCGCCAATATTCTCGCCCATGAAGGCTTTTCTAAGGATCCTACGCATGATCTTCCCATTTCTCGTTTTTGGCAGCCTTTCAAGGTGAATGATGTATTTCGGTGAAAATGATTTTCCAAGATCCTTCTCTACCTGCTCGGCAATACTGCGTTTTATGGATTCTTCATTAATCCCAAGGTAGAATATGCATATGGCTTCTCCTTTAATTTCATCAGGTATGCCCGTTGCAGCACTCTCCAGCACACCTTTGACATTCATTACAACATTCTCTATCTCGTTTGGTCCAACCCGCTTTCCTGAAACCTTAATCACTTCATCAGATCTGCCGTAGAGATAGAAATAACCCTCCCGATCCATCTCTGCCCAATCCCCCTGGGACCAGGCATCTCCAAATTTTCCCCAGTATGCCTCCCTGTATTTTTCTGGATCTTTCCATATTCCTCTTGTCATTGAGGGGCAGTGACTTTTAGAAACCAGGTATCCAACCGTGTCATACACCTCATTGCCTTCTTCATTGAACACCGATACATCCATTCCCAGCCCCCTGTAGAGACACCTCGGCTTAAGGGGCAGCGCAGGGTTTGAAGCCAGAAAGCATCCAATGATGTCAGTTCCGCCGGAAACGTTCGATATAGGTGTGTTTGATCCTCCAAATTGCTCAAACAGCCACATCCATGATTCGTTGTCCCACGGTTCTCCAGTTGAACCAAACACCCTGATACCGTGCATCGGCTCCCTGATCCCCCTATGTTTCAGCAGTCTTACAAAAGTAGGAGAAAGCCCAAGAAGGGTAATTTTATTCCTCTCAATTAATTTCCAGGTTCTTGTGGAATCTGGGTAATCAATTGCTCCATCATAGACAAAAATGGCGCCTCCAAGCGCGTTTGACCCTATTATTGCCCATGGACCCATCATCCATCCCAGATCGGTGATCCAGAAAAGGCGATCCCCTTTCTTGAAATCCATGTAATATTTTACTTCCTTGACTATATTGATAAAGCTCCCCCCATGAACGTGCATTGTCCCCTTGGGTTTGCCGGTTGTTCCTGACGTATAGAGCATTATTGCAGGTTCCTCGCTCTCCATCTCTACGCTCTTCACATATGCTCCGGTTGAAACCAGGCTGTAGAAATCATGCTCGTTTGCGCCTGGAGTTTGAAGATTCAAGGCAATTATGGTGATGCCCTCTATTGACCTCACGCTGTCAATTACGTCGATATGCTTTCCCTTTCTTGTTGTTGAGGATACTGTAAAAAGTATTTTTATTCCGGCATCCCTCACCCTTGTGCTTACAGCTTCAATTCCATATCCAGAGAACATGGGCACGGCAATTGCCCCAATTCTCATGATCGAATACATAGCCATAATGCTCTCCTTAAGCAGAGGCATGTATATTCCAATCCTATCTCCCCTTTTTACGCCAAGTTTCTTTAGGGATCCTGCTAACTTACCGGTTATCTCATCAAGCTTTGAAAAAGACACCTCCCCGCTTATCCCATCCTCAGTTTCGAAGACTATGGCCGCTTCGCCGCTCTCCCTGTATCTTTCCACACAATTCCACACAATGTTTATGCCGCCGCCCACAAACCACCTGGTCCACATTTTTCCAAGCGAATCGTCTGTGATCTTAAGGTATGGCTTTGTGAACTCCACGTTACAATCCTCAATCACAGCTTTCCAGAACCACTCCCTATCCTGATCCGCTCTTTCATAAAGTTCCCTTATGGTTCCTATTCCGTGCTTTGAAGCGAGTTTCATGATATTTGTGTTGCTGACTTTCTCGCTATCTGGAATATAAACGTATTCACCCATCTTCTGGACTATGCAATAACCAGCTATAATTTTTTGCCGATGCGTCATCTATTCTCAATTGATGTAAATGGTCGTGAGCAGTATAGGGGTTCCCTGAACATACCTCTCTGCATTTGGATGTTGAAACATGGCTTGGTCATTTTTCCTGACAGATCTGCATATAATTTGCACATTATCTTTACCTAATTTTGAAAATTGCCTTTATTGATCCTCTGGATTGTTTAGCCGGTAATTATGGATAAGTCAAAATTTCTGACAGTATTTTTTGTGGTTCTGACGGTGATTTTTGCTGGTTCATTCGTTGCAGCATACGCATCATATGCTGCCGCGAACGCATCAGCCAGCACAAACGGTGTGAACTACACCCAGGAGGTTACAAATTATGATAATCAGCAGGGTGCTGTAGTTTTAAAGCAGGCACTATCACACTGGAATGACATTGCCATTGAGAACAGCACCCTTGTTATGTCAGAGTATACGGGAAATGCAACTCTCCAGTGGATAGGGGGCCCGCTGACCGGAACATATGCAGGAACGACGCAGATCAACGCAACCTGGAGCAAGTTCTTCGGACTATGGAGTGCTGTATGGTTTTACACGACATCTCCTCCGACAGTTTCAGTCAATGGTAACAATGCCACTGTGACATCCTTAAACCAATTTATAATGACCCCTTTCTCGGCGCAGCAGCAGGTGCAATACCTCAACATAAGCTACACTCTTAGTTACGTGAAAACCGGAAACAACTGGTTGATAAACAAAGAAGTGTGGCATATAGTGGGATCAGGAATTGTTTCATATTCCAAGTCTTACGTCAGTGATCTCGAGGCAAACTCTTCACCCCTTGCCGCCGCTTTTTCACACTGGAATGACATAGCCATAGAGAACACAACATTGTTATCAACACAATACTCTTCCAACGCCACTTTACACTGGATAGGTGGACCCCTAACTGGAACATATACAGGAACGACGCAGATCAACGCAACCTGGAGCAAGTTCTTCGGACTATGGAGTGCTGTATGGTTCTACGCTATCAATCCCCCCTCAGTGGTCATGTCAGGTAATATGGCCAATGTAACTTCCGTGAATCAGTTCATCCTAACCCCTGCTGATAATAACAGCCAGGTGCAGTACATCAACGTAAGCTACACTCTTGACTTGGCGTTTTCCGGGGGACAATGGAATATCTATAATGAGATATGGCACATTGTTGGAACCGGCGACATATCGTTCGCGCAGGAATCGGTTGAGTACAACACAATAAATTCACTGGCATTCAGCCACTGGAACAACATCGCGATTGAGGATAATACTACGGTGATGCAGGAATATGCAACAAACGCCACTCTTCACTGGGCCAACGGTGCGTTGAAAGGCAACTACACAGGCCTGAGCCAGATCAACACAACCTGGAACAAGTTCTTCGGACTGTGGAGCGCAGTATGGTTCTATAGTGAGGCACCCCCGACAGTTATGTTGCACGGAAACAGGGCAACTGTAAACACCACCATCCAGTTCATAGTGCAGAACGCCTCAAACAGCAGCGACTTCAAATACATCAATGTAACATACGGGATAGAATACTACAATATCGGCTTCAATCCAACGACAGGGCAGAATCAGTATATGATAATATACGAGAATTTCGACAACACAGCGCTGAACCCAATCTCGAAGGTCTAAATAGATTAAAATACCCAATTTTTTTATTGCTATTACTGGCGATGGGGTAAATTGAATGATATCTTTGAAGGAGAACACAGGAGACTTGCATGGTGGCTCCTTGTCGCCACGAAGGGAGGACCAACGAGAATGAAAATCATATCGCAGCTCAGCAGAAACCCATCGAACCTTAACAGGATCAGCAATGATCTTGGAATTAACTATAGAACAGCGGAACACCATGCAAAGGTACTTATGGATAACGGAATGATCATTTCGAAGGGGGATGGATATGGAAAAACGTATTTCATTTCACCATATTTTGAAAAAAATTACCATCTCATAGAGGAAATTGAGGAAAAACTAAAGAGGAAAAGCAAATGATTGGAACTTTGTGGATTGCTAACCTGGGTATTCTCACTTTAGACTTTGCAATAATGCTTATACTGGTTTCTCGCTATTTAAAAAATTACCGGGGAACTCAGGCAAAGGCAATGTTCGGAATCGCGATGTTTGCTGCCGTATTCCTGCTTCAGGCAGCAATAAGCATCTATTTCTATTACGGTTTCTCTACCCGGTATGGTGTTAGCGTCGCTCTTCCACTTTTGCTCATTAATTTGATTGGCCTGGCTGGATTCAGCTCTCTATATTATAACATTAGCCAATGACCTCAAGTTTCCGGGTACTCTCCAATGGAATGTGTCTCGGTTTCGAGCAAAAGTGGAAGGGTTAGTTATCATCCTTATCCTCATGAAATATTAACAACGTAAGAAGGGCACGCTATGCAAATCTAAAAACACCAGACATATTTTTTTGACATCAGGGATAATTGCTTATATGAAACATTGAACACATAATTCACGACCTTTTTAGAACTCGCAATGATCTGTTGGATAACCGGAAATTTTAAAATACGGCCAGATTGATAACCGCTCGATAAATTGAACGGCAGTATTTATGAACGGGAACTTGCAGCGATTCTATCTGGTAATCCGGCATACATCCGAAAGATGTACCGAAACGCTGACGAAAAATCGTTGGCAATATTGCTCTCACTGGAAGAAAAGCCTTTCTATGTTACCAGGGCGGCAGGTTCTCTGGGGGCTGATTTGATTGCTCTCAGGGATGATATGTCACTGGTTATTGAGGTAAAATCGTCAATAAAGAGCACATTGATGTTTACAGAGGCTTCTGGACAGAGACAGGAGCAGGTGGAAAGACTTCAGGAAAAATGCTCAAGATCTGGACTTTTCATCACGTATGCCTACAGGCTTAAGAATTACCATGGAGACTCCTGGAGGTTGTTCTCGGTTCCAGGAAATCCAAAGGGAAATCTTCGTTATACTTACGAGATTCTCCCAAAAATGCAGAAGACAAAAGATGGGAATTACACTCTTCGCTGGGAAGAGGGAATACCACTTGTAAAATTTGTAGATTATATAAACCAAAAAATATAATGGTTAAAGGGATTGCTTTATGGCCTTCTCTAGAGTCTCAATTCCCATTTCAACCTGTATCTTGTTGACATTGAGCGCCGGGATCAGCCTTATGGCGCTTAC
>JAMDAM010000055.1 GCA_023484805.1 Thermoplasmatota archaeon
TGCCACTGGTCTACATGTTCCGGACAAGAGAATAGGGTCATTTAACCCAGTGCGATTCCAGTTTCCTCTTGAGTTCTTCAATGTTCTCCTGAGTTGGTTTTGGCTTTGGCTTGACCGGTGGCTTCCTTGACCTGAACACATAGCTGGAATTGGTGATGGTCACAAACCCGCATTTCAGGCACACAATGCCGAATGGGGTGAATCTCTGCCTGGTTACGGCATTTTTCATAACTTTACCATATCTCTCAGGCGAGATCGATTTCAATCCTGTTTTCCTTCCCGGTGCCATCATCCTCAGGTCCGTGATGCTTTCCCTGACATAGAGGGATTTCACAGATCGGCTTCTGCAAAGTGAGCATACCTTGACTCTTTTCAAATTTTCACTTAGTATACTAAATCTTTTTAGTATACAATATATTTTCGCTGCTGGTCACGAATATTTCTTAGAGAGTTGAATAATTATTTTAATAAATGTCGAATCCCGTAGGAGGATAGCACCTTACAGATGATCAGTAACAGAAGGATAATAGCACTGAGATCGTTCATTATCTCCGTCGGGGCAACTGCAGCAGCCTCGTTTGTCGGAGTCTATGGAGTGATGATAGGAGCCTCGGCAGCCGAGATGGGTTGGCTGCAGTCAAGCTCCAATGCCCTTACGAATGGGGGGCAACTGCTGTGGGGGAAATTGAGTGATAGATACGGAAAGAGGCTTCCTTTCCTGATTATTGGAAGCATAATTCTGGCGATCCTCTGGGCACTGATGGCGATGGTTACCTCACCTGTCCAGCTTATCGTCGTTTATGCCGTACTCTCCCTCATGTCCGCAATGATCACCGTCAACTGGTTTTCCCTCATCGCAGAGATAGAGGATTCAACCACCCGGGGGCACTTCCTGTCTGTTATCAATAACTTCTCTTCGACCGGGGCGATAATTTCGCTTGTTATACTTTCATTTCTCCTGCATTCTGTTGCAAGAGATATTATACTGGTCCCATTCGGCCTCGCGGCTGGATCATACGTGGTCTCTGCAATCATGCTTTCCAGAATCGATGAACGCAAGAGGGAAAGGGTCAGGATCGTAAGCAGGACTACCTTCAGGCAGATCAGGGAGCACAAGACATTCTTCAGTTACTTCCTTGCCATGAATGTCCAGGGATTCTTCTGGTCCATGGCGTGGCCTGTTTTCCCGATCACCATAGTGCTTGTAATGCACTTCGACCTCTCCACTGTGGCCATCCTGACTGCAGTTTCACTGTCAGCTACCGTAATGATGCAGGTAATCGTGGGTAAATTCGTTGACAACATCAAGAGGCCACCCCTGATTTTTACAAACCGTGTGCTATTGAGCATGATCCCGCTGTTCTATGCCGTATTTTCCACATTTTACGAGTTTGTGGTGCTTGAGCTTTACAGTGGTGTTGTGGGTGCGATACAGAACGTAGTCATGAATTCATATGTTCTGGATATTGTCCCTGACGAACAGAGAGGGGAATACATTTCAATCCTCAATGGGTTCAACGGCATAATGTACTTTATTGGCGCACTTGCAGGCGGTTACCTGCTACAGTTCTTCATGGGAAGATACGGACTGAGGGAAGCACTTACGTACACCTATTCGTTCATAATAGCCGGAAGGTTTGCGTCCTCCTTCCTGTTCCTGAGACTTAAGGAGTCAGAGTCCAGGAGAGGAAACCGCGGTTTCGTCTATTCCCTCCTTCTGCGCTTCAGAACGCCAGGAGCACCATCCGGTGGAGTGGTGAAGCCCAGATAATCCATTTACTTATTGAGGAATTCACTTCCTAAATATTCTGAGATTATGCGAGCGGCTTCTAATGGGCTCTCCCTGTGTATTGCATGACCGGAATTCATCAGGATAACCCTGGAGTTTCTGAAAGTCTCGCGAAGATTGGCAATCATTCTCTCTCCGAATATGCTGTCATGTTGAGCGACAAGCAGCAGGCATCCGGAATCTGAATGCCTGCCCCTTACGGAGAAATCCATAAGGGATGGGATCAGGGGATAGAGTCGTTCTGGTTTCATGGGATGATCCCGGTCATAAGCATCAACCTCCATCCTGTGGGTAGCGAGGTAACCTTCCGACAGGACATCGGCTGAAACCCTGTTCTCTGAGGCAGCCCAGGACGCGACCTTGTTTACCACGACAGAATCTATTTCAGACGCGGGGGAGATCAACACGTTCTTAGTCATATGCTCACCGTGATCCAGCATCATCTCCTCCAGGATGATTGATCCCAGGCTGATTCCAACGGAATAGAATTCCCTGAAACCCAGACTTCCCATAAGGGAGATGAGCTCAGAGCCGAGGTCTTCTAGGGTTATGCCGAAATCATCGCTCTTTCCATGGCACGGCGCATCCACAAGAACCTTAGTGAAATTTCCCTGAATGTTCTGTGCAACTGGCATCATGGTTTCAAGATCGCCACCGAGACCATGGATGATCAGTATTCCCGTTCCACTTCCCTGTAACTGGTACCATATCCTGTTGCCGCTGCTAGTTTTGTGAAACATGAGGCTCCCTTTATACCTCTGGAAGGAACATTTCATCAAGTTTCAGTTTTCCTGTCTCCCTTAGGAACAGCGTCATGATGATTGCTGAGAACATTACCAGGCCGAAGATCGTGAATATATAGAAACTTGATGGGTTGATTGAATTCCCTATGATTAATACACCCGCAACAGCCCCCAGTTTCCCTATTGTTGCTGCCAGGCCGTAAGCACTTGACCTGAACTCTGTTGAAGAGAGTTCTGCCGGAAATATTCCAACCGTTGCGCTTGGCCATCCATTCGAGAATTCTGCGAATGCAAGTATCACTATGAGATACGTGTAGAAAGTGTATGGTATCAGGATTAAACTGATCCCCATCCCAAGGAACCCTAGAATCTGTATAGATTTCCTGCCTATCCTGTCCACCAGCATTATCACAATGACCCCGCTTATGAGCCCGATGACAAGAAATGCAGAGGTCACAATGGCGTTCTCATAGTAATTTCCGATTAGGTTGCTGCTCTGCAGAAGCGATGGCACAAGGAGGCCGATCCCGAATGCCCCCATGTCATATATGAACCATATCACAGATGTGAGTATGGTGAATTTCGCGCTTTTTCCCCTGAACATCGCCCTGACAGCCCCCTTTTTCCTGATTCTCCGGGCCCTTTCCCACTTTTCTGACTCCGGCATGGAAAGCCGCAGGACCAGCACAACGGCTGCAGGTATCAGGCCAATGCCGATCATATATCTCCAGCTGCTGTCCGGAAAGTTGAGGTAAAAGAACAGGGCGGCCACCAGGCTGCTGCTGAGCGCCCCGATAACGAAGGCGACTGCAGAGAAAGAGAGGAATTTGCCCCTGAGCTTTTCTGGGGCCATTTCAGCAATATACGAGTTTGAGACCGGGTAGTCAGCCCCAATGGCAATACCCATCATTACCCTGAAAACTACTATCAGGATGAAATTGAAAGTGGCGACCGAAGCAATGCCAAAGATGAGGAAGAAGAGGAGATTGTACATGTATATTCTTCTCCTGCCGAACCTGTCGGCAAGGTATCCCACTGAAACAGCACCAATAATTGTTCCCAGGATCAGGGAGTCTATCATTAGGGAGGCACCAAAGTCTGAAAGGCCAAGGTCTGGTTTCATGATCAGGATTGCCAGTGCAACCACAGTGAGCTGGTAACCGTCAAGAAACATCCCTGCGGACGACATCAGAAGCAACTTTATCGGAGAGACTGATTTTTGTTCCATCCATGATGGAATCTAACAAAGAAGATAAAAGAATGCTGTATAGCGATATTTAGATTATATATTATCACGAAACTGCAATGAATATTGATAAAAAGATCGGTTGATACGGTATAACGCGTTGGCAGATCGAGCATTGAAATCGCTTTGGACTGTGGTAGAACTGTATACAACCAAACTGCAGCAATTGTCAGTGGATCACCTAAACGAACCCCACGGAGAGACAGAATGGGAGAAAAACTAATTTTCACGGCATGGTTGGTACTGTCAACTCAACGGTCGTTGTTGCGTGTCCGGGCACGAGAGCTTAATGAGTGGGTTTGCAATACTGACTTCATGAAAATTGCGATCCCAGTGACAGACAACATGGTCAGCGGCCCCGGAGAAGGGTTGGAAGTGCGGATATATGACGCCGAAAAGGAAATCAAGCTGTTGGATACGTACGAAAACCCTGCCCTTACAGCAACCTCTGCCAGAGGAATCTGGATGTTGAGGTCTGCGATTGATCGTGGTGCAGGAGCAATAATTCTATCTGGAGCTGGCGCCCCCGCTTTCACATTCACCAAGGGCAAGCTGAAGATCTATCTTGGTGCCGGACTTTCAGTCGATGATGCTCTCTCCTCATTCAGGGACGGGAAGCTTAGTGAACTCACTACCCCAACCCATGAACACGGACATCACGATCACGGTGAGCACTGAGAAACCAGTTTTTACTGGACTGAAGGCACGTAATTCGAAAGATGGAGGACCGGGATGAAGATTTGACTGTTATCTACATGCTCAGGCATGGGCAGACTGACAACAACATAAAGGGGTTGTGGCATGGAGGGAAATCCGGTTCTCTGAACCAGGCAGGAGTAAAGCAAGCGGAGAAAGCAGCGTTGGCGCTTTTGGATGCAGGTATTGATATCATACTTAGCAGCGATTCTGACAGGGCTGTCGAAACGGCTGCGATCGTGTCAGAAAAAATTTCAGTGCCGCTTGCTGGAAGGTACCCAATATTTGGAGACAGGCATTATGGAGAGGCAGAGGGTCTGACCTCCAGTGAAATCAGCAGAAGGTATGGCATAACGGTTGCAAATGTGCTGGACCCTTCCATAGATAAAATCCCATGGGCCGAATCTGTGCAGTCGCTTTGGAGCAGGGTGATAAAGGCCAGAGACCTGATTTGTCGTAACTTTCCGGGTAAAACTGTTCTGGTCACATCCCATGGAGGATTTGTCAGAATGTTCTACAAGACGTTCGCGGGTGACGTTTCCGGGAAGTTTTTTACCAACTGTTCCTTCTATTCTGTAGAATG
>JAMDAM010000014.1 GCA_023484805.1 Thermoplasmatota archaeon
GCCTTGAACATGGCGTGCACTATGAGATGATACATCCCAAGTGATACCCCGATGGAACCTATTATCCCGGACAACCCTATGGCAGCAAGCATGTAACCCAGCTGACTGATAGTGGAATAGGCCAGTATCCTCTTTATGTCATTCATCACTATGCCGAGGATGCCGGCAAAGAGTGCTGTAAACGCTCCAAGAACCGCTACAGTGATAAGTGAATATGAAGGAGCTACCTCATAAAGCGGGAAAACACGCGCAACCAGGTATATTCCAGCAGTTACCATGGTAGCTGCATGTATTAAAGCGGAGACTGTCGCAGGGCCCTCCATTGCATCCGGTATCCAGACATGCAGTGGGAACTGGGACGATTTGCCTGCCACTCCTCCGAGAAATAGAAGCGTTATGATGCCGAGATTTGTCGATCCTACGGCCGAGACAAACCTTGCAGAATTAGATGATATCAGGTTGATAATTGTTGGGATGCTCAGGGGGCTCTGCCCAGGGGAAAGCAATGAGGAGCCTGAGAGCGAGGTGTACAGAACGGCCATTCCTATGAGAAACAGGAGATCGCCTACACGCGTCACAATGAACGCTTTCTTTGCTGCAGATGCTGCATTTGGCTTGAAAAACCAGAAGCCGATGAGCAGGTATGAACAGAGCCCTACAAGTTCCCAGAATAGGAAAAAGAAAACAAGATTTGAAGACTCCACTAAACCGAGCATGCCAGCGGTGAAGAGGGATGTTTCCGCGAAGTAAACATGCCTGTTGGGATCATCCTTCATGTAATATATGGAAAACAGCTGAATCATCAGGGATACGAATGATACCATCAGCAGCATTATCAGTGTAAGGTTATCTACGTAGATTCCGAAATTTATATTGGAAAACCAGTGGAAGCTCTCATAGATTATGCCGTTTTTCGCCACGTCAAAATAGGTCAGGACTGAAAATACTAGGGAAAGCCCGATCAAGGATGATGCTATGATGCCGGCAAGATTCCTTCTGTACTTTCCTATGAAAAGCGCAAGGGGGAACGAGATTAATGGAAGAATAAATATGAGCCACGCAAATATGTACATTTTTACCACCTGATCTCCCGGAGGAGGGAGAGAGAAACCTTGCCATACTTCCTGTATATCGCGGTCAGCAGGCTGATTCCGATAACGGACTCAGCGGCCGCAATGGCTATGACAAAGAGAGCAAGGATAAGAGGGTCAACCGATGAAAAATTAATGGCAACTGCAACAAGATTCAGCATTGCAGCATTGATCAGTATCTCTATGGAGATGAGCATCTTGATCCCTATATTGGAGGTCATTATGCCGTAAAGGCCAATGGCGAAAAGGATCATCGAGATTGAAGTGACGATGAAAAGATCCATCAGTCATTCCTCCCCGCAATATAGAGAACTCCTATTATACTACCTACAAGAATCATGGATATCAGCTCAAATGGCAACAGGTATGAGTTGAACAGGCCTGTGCTTATCTGGGAAATTACCTGGGACTGCGGAGTGAATACGTATTCTGAGCCAGTTATCTGGACAACTTCATACAGAAAAACGATTATAAATATAAGGGTGACTGAAAATGCTGCCTTTTTATTCAACCTCTTTACCTCCAGTGAGCATAAGCGTGAATACAAGCAGAGTTACAATGGCACCGACAAACACAAGAAGCTCGATTGCTCCAACTAAGCTTGCGCCAAGAAAGATAAAGGAAGCCGCTATGGTAAAAAGGAACATCATCAACCACACGGCGGAATGGACTATTTTCTTTGAATTTACCGCAAGGGCCGCGAAGACTATCATTATGATCCCGAATATCACGATGATTATGGTGTCTATCATTTTATGACCTCATTTTCCTTCAGCGCCAGCTCCTCGGGAGAGTATGTGAAGCTGTTTCTTGTCCTGGCTGTCTCGAATTCCTTGTCGAGATATATTGCCTCTGTCGGGCATATCTCCTGGCAATTCCTGCACACAGTGCAAGTTCCGAAGTTTACGTCCGGGTAAATCTTTCTCTTGTTCCTTGGGTTTTCCCGATCAACCTTCTGCATGTTTATGCTATGGTTGGGGCATACCTGTTCGCACAGAGTGCATCCAACGCAGTCGTCAAGCTTCAGGAATATCCTGAACCTGAAACGGTCAGGCAACTCGGGCTTCTGTTCAGGATACTGGACAGTAACAGGCTTCTTGAAAATATACTTTGAAACGGTCAGCATTCCGCTTATCAGTCCCACCACGGGAATCTTTTTCTTTGGTTCTTTTACCTCAATCACAATCCCCACCCCAGAGTAATGATCCCGGCCAGGATCAGGTTGATCATGGCTATTGGGATCAGGTATTTCCAGCCGAAGTTGATGAATTTATCAATACGGATCCTTGGCATTGATAGCCATACTGTAAACGATATGAGCACGAGGATGGCTGCCTTGATAATGAGCCAGATGAAACCCAGGCTGGACTCAAGCGGACCGCTTGGCCCCCCAAGGTAAAGGATAGACACTATGAGTGATCCAAGGAAGATGCTGCCAAACATTCCCATGTAGAACATACCGAACCTCATTCCCGAATATTCGGTGCTGTGCCCGGAAACGAGTTCACTGTCGCTCTCTCCAAGATCGAAAGGCGTGTATGATGCCCTTGCAACCATAGAGATAAAGAATACAAAGAGGCCGATGGGTTCCAGTATGCCATACGGAAGGAATTCACTGGATATTATGGATTCCAAGCTCAATGAACTTGGAGTTCTGGCAGATGCCATCATCACTATAGCAAGGACTGACAGCATCATGGGTATCTCAAAAGAAACGTCCTTGGCAACTGCCCTGAGCGCACCAAGAAGCGCATACTTGTTTGCAGAACTTATGCCTGCCAGGACTTCGCCAATAGGCATAATTGCGATAATCCCGAACAGCAGGATGATGGTGACCTCAGAATGTGTCACTGTGAATGAGCCAAGGTAGAAGAAATCGCCATACGGGAGTATGGTAAAGGCAAGCACCAGTGAAACAAACACCATAGCTGGAGCCAATTTATATGGAAGATCGTCCCTGTTCTTTGGAAGGATATTTTCCTTTCCGACTAATTTCAGGGCGTCAGCTATGAGTTGAAGCAAACCGAACTTACCTACCCTGTTTGGTCCTATACGCTGCTGGACCCTGGCCATGTATTTTCTGAAAACGTAGATCATCACAATCAGGCTGATCGTTACGAATATTACCAGAAACAGGCTCTCAAATATGTAAGCCAGTATATATGATGCAAGATGGCCCAAAGGCGAGAATAATTCCTGAAGTCTCAATAATATATTCATCTGTCTATCTCCCCAAATACAAGGTCCAGTGTGCCGGATATGGCTATCATGTCGGCTATCATTACATCCTTGGCCAGTTCAGGCAACACAGACAGGTTCCTCAGTGTAGGGCTCCTGACCCGAACTCTATACGGCTTGACACCCCCGTCACCCACGATGTAAACTCCGAACTCTCCCTTTGAGGACTCCGTCCTTGCATACACATCCCCTTCCCCGCGCATCCTTATCATTAGCGATTTTTTCGCCTTCGGGTTGAAGTATGGCCCATCAGGGATCTTCTTTACGGCCTGCTCCACAATTTTGAGCGACTGCCTCATTTCCTCAAACCTTACCAGAACCCTGGCAAGGTTGTCCCCCTTATACGAGACAGGGATGTCAAAATTCACCTGATCATAGACAAGGTATGGCTCGGCTTTCCTGACATCGTATTCTACGCCTGAAGCTCGAAGCATCGGTCCAGTAACGCCATAACTGATGGCTGTTTCTTTGTCAAGAATTCCTATTCCCTTGGTCCTGGACAGGAAAATATCATTCTTCATTAACATATTGAAAATGTCCTTGAGCCTCTTTGGGAACTCCCTGACAAAATCCTCAATCTCGTTGATCGCCTTCTCAGTGATATCCTGGTAAACGCCACCGACACACATGTAGTTGACTTCCTGCCTTGATCCAGACACTTCTGTGAAAATTGTGAGAATCTTTTCCCTTTCAATGAAGCAGTGGAAAAAGGGTGTAAGCATTCCAAGGTCCAGTCCATAGGCACCTGCCCATACTAGGTGGGCAGCAATCCTGCTGAGTTCGGCCATTATGACCCGAATCCACTTTACCCTTTCCGATATGCTTATGTCAAGAAGTTTCTCGGCAGCCTCAAGATAGCCGACTTCCATGTTCATGGCTCCAACATAATCCATCCGGTCAAAATAGATCAGGTTGTCATTGAAGTATGTCATTTCGCATATCTTCTCAGCGTTCCTGTGCAGATAGCCTATGACCGGCTCAATCTCCTTGACTATTTCCCCGTCCAGCTTTGCCTTCAGCCGCAGAACACCGTGCATTGATGGATGTTGGGGGCCAAAATTCAATTCTACCCAATCTGATGAAGGCATTACCATCCACCCCTCTCATCGAAGGTGGCGTAATCATTTCCCTCCTCGTCCATGTTAATGTACTGGGTTTTCTTCATGTCGTAATTCTTCCTTAAGGGGTGCCCCACCCAATTTTCCGGAAGGAATAGACGCTTGAGGTTCGGATGCCCCTCAAAAATTATGCCAAGCAGATCGTACTGCTCCCTTTCGTCCCAGTCAGCACTTTTCCAGAGTCCTGTCACACTGGGAACCTTGTAGTCCCTCGTCTCCACCTTTACAACAACATACTCGTTGGTCTTCATGGAATGAAGATGATATACAACTTCCATGAAATCCTTCCGATCTACCCCCGTAATAAGGGAAAGATGGTCGAATCCCTGATTCCTGAGATCCTTCATGAGATCGAGAAAATTTTCCTTGGTAACTTTAATAATCTTTCTTCCGTCCTTTCCTACAGACTCACCAATGACCTGAACCGTATAATTCACCTCTCCGTCTCTCCCCTTATTTTCTTCTGGAGGGTTATGATGCCATAGGTAAGGGCCTCAGGGGTGGGGGGGCATCCCGGTACATATACATCAACTGGCACGACCCTATCAACACCCAGCACGACTGAATAACCTTCTACGTAGGGGCCGCCCTGCACAACGCAAGCTCCCATGGCTATGACATACTTAGGGTATGGCATTTCATCATAGATTCTCCTCACTCTGGGAGCCATTTTTTTTGTAACTGTCCCGGCCACGATCATAAGATCCGATTGCCTGGGGGAATTCCTGAATATCTCGCTTCCAAACCTGGAAATATCAAGATTTGATGCCTGAGTAGCCATCATTTCTATGGCACAGCACGCCAGCCCGAATGTAAGAGGCCAGAGTGAATTGCTCCTTCCCCATTCCATTGCTTCCTCGAGTTTAGTGGTTATTACCCCGGCGTCTCCAGTTTTCACTTCAACCACTCCATATAACCTTCCTTGAATGCATAATACACGGCGAAGAGGGGCATTGCAAGAAATACAAGCGTCTCAAGGAATGGAATAGCGCCGAGATTCTTAAAATCAAATGCCCATGGGAGCAGAAGAACCATGTCCACATCAAACACAACGAATAATAGCACTATTATGTAATATTGAATATTAACAAACTTACCTATGTCTCCCTTTGAAACCTCGCCGGTCTCGTACGTTTCAAGATAAGTTGTATCCCTGACGGGGGGGTTGTTGATATTTACCATGTTGGATATAATGTCCTTTACCTTGAAACTGATGTGCTTTCCACTGCCAAACCTGTTCTGGCTAAGTGAAGGGAGGATAGCGAAAAGACCTCCAAGTGCAATTATGAGTAGAATCAGGATTATGAGCAGAGGAATATACCCATACAGCATGGGTCAAGTATCGTTATACGATATAAGTATATTTCCTCGAATATTTCGCTCTTTTCAGGCAATACATAAGATCACGTAACGTATGCAATGTAATCACTTTTGAATCTCCGGATATCTGATTCCAGTAAATTGAAATGTATACTAATTGAGAAGTGTTCTAATATGGTGATTCTGTATTATGATGTCCAAATTCCCTCATTCTACAGGAGTGTTTGTTGTTAACTTCCATCACCAATCTAAACTTTGGACAGTGATTTGTAAACCTTCATTGCCTGGGCAGCGTCGAATGGCCTTCCAGTCTCTTTCTTGACACGAGCTATGATATTCCTCTCATTGGTTTCACTTTCTGAAGATGCGAGAAGCTTCACCATGATATTCCTCAGTTCATCTTCACCAAGCTGGGATAACTCTTCCTCACCCGCGACAGCATCAGGGTCCAGCCCGCCTGAAAGCATTAAATCAGCAGCTTTTTCAAGCACTTCCCTTATCCAGTTCTTTTCCCCTGCAATAGTGAAGAGTCTTGTCAGCTTGTGCTGTTCTATTTTTCTGCCATACTTCTTTTCCAGTTCAGGCAATGTCTGCATAATAAACCTGGCAACGATCTTTGGATGTTTATACAGCGAGCTAAGCTCCTCCAACTGCGCCTTCCTGAAAGTCGAAACTATCACAGATGCATCCTGTGACGATAATCCATAATCCCTTGATATCATGGAAATTGTCTCCTCCATTGGCAAGGGAACATCATTCCTCATCACATGGATTGTCTCGTCGCTTATGCGTAAGATAGGGACATCTGTTTCCGGATACATCCTCTCCCTTCCCGGCATCGGCCTCAGAAAGAATGTCGAACCGTCATCAGCAGCAAATCTGGTTTCGGTCAGATCCATCTGAAGTAACTTTGCCATTCTTGAAAATATTTCAATGAAAAGCACTTCTGAGAGTGAAGTGGGGCAGGCGATGAGCAGGACGGCGTCCTCATCGGTCTTCTTCATTTTCGACCAGAGCCTGTCAACCTCTTCCTGCGTTATGCCGTAGCCAGGCAATTCATCCGAATGAAACAGCCCCTTGATACCATATCTTCTTACAAGATCAGCGAGCTCCTTCCCCATCCTGTACTTACCGCTCTTCATGAGTCCGCCCATTCCCCTGAGAGTGGTTGCGTATATCCTATTGCCCGCCCTTATGTTGGAAAGCAGAATTTTTGATCCCGTTTCCCTGAACATATCTGTTACATCATGAACCTGCGGTTCCTCCCTGTAGAAGCCTAAGTATTGCGATGATTTCTCAGATATGTCATGAAGTGACTCCTGCCTGGAGAGTTCGTATGAAATCACTTCAGGTATGAGAGAAAGTTTCTGCACACCCTTTATCTCCACCCGGCCGTATCCAAACGAGACGTTCACATCCTGCCTGATTGCATCAACTGTCATTCTCGAGAAACCGCTTGCCTGCACGAAATACCCAATTGCCTTTGCTGTCTCGACTGCGTGAAGCTCATCAATGATGCCAGGCTCAGTCGCAATCTCGATGAGTGGAATACCAAGGCGATCCAGAGAATATATGCTCCTTCCATCCCCATTTTCCAGAAGCCTTGCCGAATCTTCCTCCAACGAGACACTTGATATTCGCACCTTCCCCCTTGAAGTCGCAACCCATCCATTGATGGCAATTATGGCGGTGCGCTGGAAACCGGATGTGTTCGATCCGTCCACGACAACCTTCCTCATGAAGAATATGTTGTTCAGTACCTTGCAGTTAAGCGCAAGGGACGCTATTAGTGCAGCTTTAAGCGCTTTCCTGTCAACTTCATGCGGAGGCTCTTCATCATATTCGACGAGGCAGGAGTTTTCGCTGGCAACGTACTCTGAAAGCAGGTTCCGTTCCATTTCGTATTTCGCAGCCCTGTCCATGGAGCCCATTTCACTGGTCGTTGCAATCATCCGCCTTTCAAACCTGAAAAGCTCGTTTGAAGAAGTTTCCGTAGGGCACCTGCAGAAGAGTTTGCCATCGGACACCTGGAAATGTATTTCCAGCCCAATTTTTATACGAGACCTCAGGCCCATATCTTTTCCTTCCAACACTAATCAGCTCCGCCAAATACCAGAGCCTGTTCTCTCTCTATGATCTCTCCCCTGAGGTTCTCCTTCATCATTTCCTCAAATTGTTCTTCCGCATAATTGCCGAGCACGTACATTGCCTTTACAAGCGCCACTTCAGGCAGCATGTTACGCAACGGTATGATACCTGCCCTGATGAGGTCGCGCCCCGTTGAATATACATTGAGGTTTACTGAACCATAAAGGCACTGGGAGGTCATCAGGATCTTCGTCCCTTCCTTCGTCGCCTGGGTTATTGATGGTATAAGGCTGTGTGAGACATGCCCGAGTCCAGTACCCATAATGATTACAGCCTTTTTCTTGGAAACCATTCCCTCAAAATCCTCCACAGATAGGGACGGATAGAAATAGATCATGGAAACCGACGGATCAAGCTTTTGTTTTATCTCATTCTTCACTCCCGTCTTTCGATAGGGAGGTAATAACCTTACAGAACCATGCGAATACGTTCCAACTTCGCTTTCACCGATACTCCTGAATGCATCACGGCGGCTTGTATGCATCTTTCTCGACCTCACTGCTCGATGCATCGATATGGATTCATCGGAAAGGTTCCGGTGCATAGCGATTCCCACTTCCCCGAAATCAGTCGTTGCCATGTGGATCGCCCCCTCCGCGTTCATGAAAGCATCACTGCTCGGCCTGTCAGAACTTCTCTGTGATCCCACAAAAACTATGGGGCCCGTCTGATCTGAAAACATGAAGCTGATGGCAGATGCTGAATAACTCATTGTATCTGTGCCGTGAAAGACGATACACCCATCACTCCTGTTGAGGCTATCCCTGATTTTCCCTGCCATGTATATCCATTTCTCCGGAGTTATGTTCTCGCTGAGTATGTTGTCTATTGTTTCTGAGCTAACCTCGACATCCTTCACCCTATCTGAAATGAAACCAATGTCCTCCGAGGGGCTGACGGCCCCGGTCTTATAGTCAACCTTGCTGGCTATGGTTCCTCCAGTAGCAAGGAGGGAAACATGCTTCTTTCCCGCGTTTCTTATCTTGTCCTTGGCCAGCTTCTGCTGGGGAACAGCTTCCCCATTTTCCGGAGCCTTCCTTATTATTTTCACAAGGTTGATCTGGTCTTTCTGCAGAGCTAGGTTGTAGCCATTTGAGAGCTTGACCGTGACTATGTCATCGTCGCAATGAATGAAAATCCCCTCGTATTCAGTCCCTGAGTAGGAGAACTTGATGGCAGATCCGAAAACAACATCAGTCCAGTCGACCATTAGATCAGTCCCATGCTGCCTAATGCGTAATCAATTTATAAATTTGTCAGGGTTTTGAGAAAATGAGGAATAATGTGCATATTTACACATTCAGGTCCACTGTCATTAGCTGTCATATATGGCCGAGATAAATGGAGGGAACGGGAAAAAAATTACCTTTTTGCGCTGAAATATTGTGACCAATTAGCCGGAAGCTTGAAATCCCAATTTTTGTAAGCATGACTGTGCCTGACTTTCAGAACAGTCTCCTCTGCTCGGGAAATCCAGTAGGAGCAATTCCCAGGGCTTTTCCCAGTTCAATTGCATTCTTCGGAGCAAATCCCTCATGATGGTTGTTGAAATATATGAATATGTCATCCTGCGAGGATAAGTGCGGCTTTAAAACTGACGCTATGCCGGAAATCTCCTCAGACCCGTACAGGTAGCGATACTTCGACATCTTGTCATCCACCTCGTTCCACTGTTCAGCATTCCTGCCATGTAGTCTTATGTAATTTGTACCTGCATCAATGGAGTCAAGATGACTCAGCGGGGTGTCAACGAGAGCCAAACCTACGTTGAATTTTCCCAGGGTTTCTCTTGCTGCTGCCTGAGATGCGTCAGGATTACGGGTTTCCACAAAATACCGGTACCTGGTAGTGTCGAGATAAGAGACCATTTCCATGAAATTATCCCACTGCTTGCCAGAAAGCCAGGGCGGCATCTGGATGAGACAAGCCCCTAATTTTCCAGATTTGTCAATCTCCCCGAGTATCAGCTTTTCAAAATCGAGGCTTCTGCTTATGGTAGCAGGAAGATCCCTGAAGAAGAGATCATGGGTTATGCTGCCAGGCATCTTTATTGAGAACCTGAAATCTCTGCGGTCGCCTATCTTGCTGCACCAGGATCTGGCAATGTTCCTGTCCGGTTCACCATAGAAGGTGCTGTTTATCTCCACCGAATTGAACTTCTGTGAATAATATTTCAACTGATCCCGGACAAATGATGGATAAAAAACGCCAGACCATTCCTTGTAACTCCACCCGGAGCAGCCCAGCCAAATCATATTTTCACTGATTTCTCAATATCTCCCTCGAGATTATTACCCTTTGTATCTGGTTAGTGCCCTCATATATCTGTGTGATCTTGGCGTCCCGCATATGCCTTTCTGCGTCGAAATCCGTTGTATACCCGTATCCGCCGAAAAGCTGAAGGCAGTCTGTCGTCACGCTCATTGCCATGTCTGAAGCGAAAAGCTTGGCCATGGATGAAAGTTTCACGGAATCTTCGTGTTTCTCCAGGGCCTGCGTAGCAGCATAGATCAGTTGCCTTGATGCTTCTATCTTTGTTCCCATGTCTGCGATCATGAACTCTATCCCCTGAAAGCTCGAAATGGTCTGCCCGAACTGCTTTCTTTGCTTTATGTAGGTTATGGCCTCGTCAAACGCACCCTCCGCTATGCCCAATGCCTGTGCCGCTATTCCTATCCTTCCGGCATCAAGTGTTTCCATCACGACCCTGAAGCCCCCGTTCAGGTGTCCGACGATATTTTCCTCCGGTACCTCAACGTTGTTGAATACGAGTTCTACCGTACTTGAACCCCTGATTCCCATCTTGTGTATATCCCTGCTGATCTCAAGCCCCGGTGTGTCCGAGTCAACCACGAATGTGGAAATCCCTCTGTAACCCTTTGATGGATCTGTCACAACATCCACCACATAGAACTCAGCCAGCCTGCCGTTCGATATGAATATCTTGCTTCCATTTATCACATAATTTTTCCCTTTTTTTACGGCGAGGGTTTTTATGGAAGCTGCATCACTACCCGATCCTGGTTCGGTGAGTGCAAGCCCCCCGATGGAACCTTTTGAAACTTTGTTCAGGTATCTGCTTTTGAGATCCTCACTCCCAAACATGAGCAGTGGTTCAGCAAAAAGGGTCAGTGCACCGTCTAGAACCAGAGCAGTGCTGGGGCAGGCCTTGGATATCTCTTCTATTGATCTTATCAGGAAACGGAAACTGAGTCCTGCACCTCCGTACTTCTCAGGTATATACGTTGCGAAGAGCCCCAGTTCCTTCATGCGATCAATGAGAATCTTGGGTACCTCCATCTTCTCGTCAATTTGCCTGGCCAGTGGCCTGACTTCGTCTCTGGCAAACCTGGCTACGTAATCAAAAACTTCTTTTTCCTGGACCGTGAGAAATGAATCAACCATTGTTGCCCATGGGAATTTTGCATATTATTGTTTCTGGTATTTGAAAATCAGGTTTTCAAGAAGTAAAAAAATGAGAATGGAACTAGTTTTCAGATATCAGTTCATTCTTCAAAGTTTCCAGAAGGTCTTCAGGTATCCTGGCCGTTTCCTGGTAGCCTGCCTTTCTGGTTTCTATGAATACATTCCTGGACTTCAGGAATTTGGAGAGCAGGTCCCGGTTGAATATGAATTTTAGGTACTGCAGCGTTGATTCCAGCACTTCGGTTGATCTCCCCTCTTCAGGAGTCGCCCTCAGTTCAGAATCATCGAACACAAGATAGACGCTCTGCTCAATACCAGATAGTCTTGGCATCTCCCTGAGAAGTTGATCCTGATCGGATATCTCTATGAACATGGAAACACTGAGGACTCCATTTGCTGGCATAAGGTCACTGTAAGTATCTATGAGATGTTCTATTTCTTCGCTATCCCTTACATTTTCCAGAAAAACCATCTCGTTGATCTGGTTCAGTATTATGTCCCTGTGCTCGAACAGGTAACTGAATGTCTTTGTGGATAATCTCCTCTTCTTCTCCAACTCTATGATCCTGTGGTTCTCCGTGTCTCTCCGTCTGCCATATTCAGATGGTGATATGACATCACCATCGGTTATCTTTCCAGGCATATTTACTGCTTCAGTTTGGCTAGAGTATCTTCATACTTCTTTGCGTGGGACTTCTCAGCCTTTGTGAGTATCTCGAACCAGTGCGCTATTTCTTCAAATCCCTCTTCCCGGGCAACCTTTGCAAAGCCCGGATACATCTGGCTGTACTCGTATGTCTCCCCAGCTATTGCAGATTTAAGGTTCTGTTCCGTGGTCCCTATGGGCTCGCCCGTAACAGGGTCGCCGACTGCCTTGAGGTAGTTCATGTGCCCGAAGGCATGGGCAGTTTCGCCGTCTGCTGTCGATCTGAAAATCTGTGCGATCTCCTGGTTTCCCTCTTCATCGGCTTTCTGTGCAAAGTAAAGGTATCTCCTGTTTGCCTGGCTCTCGCCTGCAAATCCGGCTTTCAGGTTCTCTAATGTCTTGCTCTTTTTAAAATCCATAAAAACACCGGTTGAGAATCTAATGAAAGTATAAATGTTTTTTGTTTAGAATAATTACTACCCAATATTCTATATAAGATATGCCCGTCTCGACGCGGAAAGGAAAATTGCCGCATATAACGGCACTTCCTGTTCTCCTTCAGCTATGTGAATTGTCTGTCCGTTGATGTCAAGTGTCCCCTCCTTTTCAGAATATATTTTTGCGGTACCGTTCCTGAACGTTTCTGGTATTGCAGATATGAGCGGATCAAAGGACGGAAGGTCAGATATTTTCAAGCCGAGAACCTTGAGCCCGGTCTTTCCATGAAGGCTTCCCGGAAATCTTATGAGCCTGTGCACATCCGTGGTAACAGGATCGTCTATCTCTGCGCTCATGTTCTCTCTGGCCTGTTCTATCAGCCATCCCAGCATGGCGATCCCCCTTTCATCCTCACCGAAAATCCTGTATTTCTCAATTCCATTCTTTGAGAGAATATCGATCCTGTTCACTGTTTTCGATCCTATCCTTGAGGGCTTCATTATGTGGTCAAAGAACGCCCTGGCCGTGTTTGAGTTTGGAAACACCCTCTTCAGCTGTTCCATTGCCTCGGTTCTTTCCCTTGGAAGTGCACGAAAGAAGTCCGAAATGAATGAGTCCATACGCTTTGGCCATCCTCCCAGAAGCTGCGTGCGGTTTATGGATGAGATCATGCCCTGAGCCGTCAGGTTCTCTCCCCGGATAAAATCCGTGATTTCCCTCCTTGAATCAGAATTCAGGTCGTAAACCTTGTCACTGACAACGTGGACGTGGTAACCCCTCCCGCCGGAGAAAAAAAGCTTCATCTCGGATTCCTGTATCCCCAGATCGCGCATCAGAAAATCATCAATCAGCCTGATTGTGTGTTTCTTGACCTCGGCAAGTATCTGGGCATAGGACATTGTGTCCGCACCCTTAATGTGGTCCGCATCAAGGTCAAAAATCAATTCTGCTCCGAGCCATTCCTTGTCCTGCATTTTCTTCTCGTCAGGTTTCCTGTAATATGAGGTTGAATAGTACAGGTGGCGCGGGACTGCGTTTGATACAAAATATTTCAGGTCTCTTGCCGACTGTATCCTCCTATGCCTGGACATTGACCCACTGAACGGTATATATCCAATCTCTCTCGATGGCAGCAAGTCTGGAGGGTCGAGATCCTCCTCCATGTAATACCTGTGGAACAGGTTTTTCAATTTCTGGTCTGACTCTGCTGCATCGATCATTTCTATTACATGATAAAATATTATATTAATTAGATTTGTAATACGCAAGCCACATGAGAACAATACCCCTCATCGTGCTGGCCATGGTCACTGCCCTGTTATTTTCCGGCCTTGCCGGCATGGATTCCAACCTTTCAAGCGGTACAAATACCCCTGTCATTACTTATCAGCCCGCTGGTGGATCCGGGTACATAAACTACACGATCTACTCGCCCCAGGGTACGTTCTATCGGTCTATGATGATGGATTATCTCAATGAAAGCCGGATTGGTACAGTTTCGTACGGGTCATTGATCCAGGCAAGCGTACCGGTGAATATCTTGAACAATTTCATGAAATCCATGGACATACTGAAGAAAAATTTCAAAATTAGCTATTTTCAGGACAGTAAATCCCTGCTGTTCCAGCCTTTTTCATCACCTGCGCAGATGGAGGTTCCATTCGCCTACATCCCATCAGGAATAGCTCTTGCCTACGGCTATAATGCTGCCTACGCTAGCGGGCTGAACGGAAAGGGAGAGACGATTGCCATAGTGGATGCGTTCGGCGACCCGACCATCAAGTATGACGTGATGGCCTTTGACGAAATCATGAATCTCCCCCCGATCAACCTTTCCCTGATATATCCACCTGGATCTGGCGGAATTCAGCAGGCAAATGCCAGTTGGGCGCTTGAGACTGCCACCGACGTGGAGTGGGCGCACGCGATGGCTCCTGATGCCCACATAAACCTGATAATTGCCTCTGATGCAAGTAATGGTCTTCTGAATGCGGTGAGTTATGCCATCAGCAACAGGCTTGGAAATATTATCTCGCTGAGCTGGGGCACTCCGGAGACAGAACTTGGAACGCAGGCAATACTAACTTCATCAGCGGTTTTCCAGCAGGCCCAGAATGCCAACATTACCGTGTTCGCAGCATCAGGAGACCTTGGAGCCTACGATGGAACTTCCCAGCTCACTGTAAACTTTCCATCGTCGGATCCATATGTGACTGGTGTCGGAGGCACAGCTCTATATCCACCCACTAAGACTAAGGGTTGGACTCAGTCAGCGTGGGGTGGAACGGTTAGTGGTATCTCCTATGGCAGTGGAGGTGGTTTCAGCACACTCCCAGCTCCATATTGGCAGTTCGGTCCAGGGATAAACTCCACTATGCATAAAAGAGGCGTGCCAGATGTTTCCATGGTCGCGAGTGTCAATACCGGTGTGGAGGTCATACAAGGGGGGGTAACAAAGGAGGTTGGTGGAACCAGCGTTGGGACTCCAATGTGGGCAGCAATAGGCGCTCTGCTCGACCAGGCAACCGGAAAAAGTATGGGAACCATAAACCCATTGCTTTACCAGATATCAAGGACAGGACTGTATAAATCAGCACTGACCCAGATAACAAGTGGAAACAACGGGTATTATTATGCAGTTCCCGGCTGGAATCCAGTTACCGGTCTGGGCACACCGGTAGTTGGAAATCTTATAAACGATTCAAAGGAAATAATGGGGACGTATGGCACGGTGGCAATTATCAACAGTTCCGGCTATAATTCCACCTCTGTTGCTGCTAACATCACCCTTGGGGGCGACTCAAGCCAGAATGATTCCAGCGGATCTTCGTATTACTATGTTTCTGAGTACTCATCAAGCGAAAATTTTGTCAAGGCGGGGGTAAGCGACCTGAACGGCACGTACAGCGCAGAATACAGGATAGAACAGAATGGTGTCCTGGTTTCCGGGTCAGATCCTCTACCCAACATGTCCGGAAAAACTGTACCATTATCACTGGTTATGAGGGGGACAAACATAACTGCCAGTGCTGGTGATCAATCATTCAGCCTGAATTACCTGCTCTCCTTTTCCGGAGATTATCATGCGGCATTCGGCGCAGAGATCACTGGTTCCGAGTATAATCTTACGAACCTCACAGGCGCATACTTTTCCAACGTAACTGTAGCAAACGGGTCAAACAGGGATCCTGTTTCCAGCGTTTATATGGAAAGGTACAGCCAGATTCCCTCCGAGCAGAATTACAGCTCCATACAGCTGTCGCATTATGGGTCACAGTACAATGTATCATATGCGGTAAATGGATTCAACCACTTCATAAACGGGACCGCGATTTCGGATACTTCAATAACATACAGCCTGGCTTATAATGGCAGGATCACTGGAACATTTGCTCTGAACAGCGGTGGCAGTGCATCGTGGAAGGTAAACAGGCATACGTTAAGCGGGAACACCTATCCTTTCACCGAGGGAGGATACTATAATATAACTGCAACTGTCAATCTGATCCAGGTGTACAGCAGGACTATCTACATACCGTCCCTGTTCAGCACCAGCATAACAGTCAGGGGATATTACACCGCAACATACAGTCCTGTGTTCTCAGGTATCCTGGACAATTTTTACGGCACTGGACCAGTGGGGCTGAACAAAACAACTGTCAATGCCATCTATGGCGCCAACCATCTTGAACTTTCCGGGAACGGCTTTTACAGCAATAGTATTGAATTCACCGCCGGACATAACGCCACCATAACCATGCAGCCGGTATATGCCAACCTTTCCATCTTCGTGTTCCAGGGAAACTCAACGGTTGAGGTAAACGGGAACAATGTGCGCGGGAACAATGGAATTTATGCAGTGACACTGGATCCGGGTAAAGCGAATATTTCTGTCAGCAGCACTGGCTATATCCCATACTACCTAAATATGTCACTTCTTCCTGCAGAAAACCGGTCCATACAGATTGATCTGGCAGAATCCGGCAACAACCCGATCATATCCGGCACAGTGAGCGATTACAACTTTGGTTTCGGATTGCAGGGTGTAAACGTGTCCGTGTCCAATACAACATTCTTTTCCTTCACCAATTCATCAGGAGCATATTATGTCCAGTCACCGACTGGCAACCACACGCTGAATTACAGCAGGGATCTGTATATGCCACGGAATAGGACCTTTATAGTGTCCACAAACGCAACCATAAATGTTAGCTTGAGCCCGACTCACGTTGAAGTCTTCAATTTCAACCTCAATATAGAGAAGTATTTTCCCCTGCTGTTTTTCACGCTCTACATCCAGTGGAGTCCATATTCCGGCACAGGCTTCTCCTACTATGAGGTCAGCGTTTCAAGCACAACGTCCTTCAGTCCGGGGACAGTGGACAGCGTGATTGTTTCCAACCAGGGCCAGAATTCCATGTTCTTCACGGGTATTTACCCCGGAAATACCTATTATGTTGCCCTGTCCATACATCTCGATGACGGGTCGGTCTACTCAACAAATTATGTCACGGTATCTTACAGCAATCCGGTTTTCCTCTTCGCAAATCTGGTGATAATTGGTGGAACGGCATTCATAATAGGCGTGTTGCTGTGGACAGTAGCCGGTAAAAAGGACAGGTGGAAGTTCTAGAGTTTTCCCGCCACATTGTCCCTGGCGATTACCATGTTCCTAAGCTTCTCGTACCCGATCTCCCTGCTCCTTGTCCTCAGGCCGCAATCCGGGTTTATCTTGATCCTTTCTGGATCATCAATTATGCCCAGAACGTATTTTATCCTGTCCTCTATGACCGACACCGGCTCGATCTCATCAATGTGAACATCCGTTACCCCAACTCCTAGAAATTTTCTGTCCTCGGTCTCAGCGAAGTATCTTATGTCGTTATAACCGGGTCGATCGGAATCGCCTGTTCCGGTGACAAGCTTGTCCCGGTTGGCGTATTCCAAATTCAGCCCCTGAAGCTTCATCTCTGGCACGCGATCATATAGAACACGGTAATCCTTGCTGTAGCATACGTGCAGCGAAAATTCTGCCCCTCCGATCCCTTCAACTGACCTGTTTATGGATTCAACGACTGTATCCATTTCAGCAGGATGAGTGGTGGTAGCAGGCTCATCAATCTGCACCTGGAATTTTTCACCTGGCCTCGCAGCATCCCATCTTTTCTTGAGGTCCCTTATCTCCTCATTCAGTATTCTGCCAAAGGCCACAGCCACTTCGTCCCTGTCCCTGTAGTGTTCATTGAACGACCAGTCCATCATTGTGTAAGGACCGGTTATGGGGAGCTTTATCTCGCCCTTGGAATTCCGCAGCAGGAAATCCAGCTCATCTCCGTGAAGACTTGAAGTTCTGCGCAGTTCTGAAACAATGCTCCCCTTCTTGTAATACCTGTTGTCAAAGGACCTTACCATCCCGTAGAACTTCAGGCCAGTAATGTACTGGGCGAAATGCTCATACATCTCCCACCTGAACATCTCTCCGCCGACGCCTATGTTCTCAAGGCCCGCCTTTTTGAAGAGCTGAAGTGTTTCAATAGTTGCCCTTTCCTTGAGCGGCTCAACCTCGCTCTCACTGCCTGTGTGGAATTTCCTGCTTAGGTATTCAGGTTTCCTGAAGCTTCCTATTTCCTGTGTTTCAAGTATCTTTCCGACCATATCACTCACCCAGCTCCGCCATTACCGCTACCTTCCTGTCCGCAATCTGCCTTGGGAGGAAATCAAAGCTCTCGCTATTTGCAACTATTATCCTGTCAACATGGGCATCCTCACCAATCCTGGAGACCCGGTGTTTCAGGTCTTCAGCAGATTCCATCAATGTGTTTCTGGCATCAATTGCCTTTATTCCGGGAACCCTGCTGTATTCACTGGCAACCTTAATATTTCCCGGCATCTGGTCAGAAATGATCGATGCCAGATCTCCATTCAGCCCTGCAACGTTCTTTTTGGATAACTTTCCCGTGGTGACCAGGTACACGGGATATTTCTCTATCAACGGGTTCAGTGGTGACAGTGAAGCGTCGCCGTATTCCACGGGGTCAAAAATAACTGCCCCCCTCATTCCGTATCTCTTCATTATCTGCATGTAATTCTTTACAACAAATGCCGAAAACTCCGCTTCGGATATATTTCTCCGTATATCTGACATTGCGTAAAAGCTATGAACGCCTGGGAAAAATGCCAGGTGTCCATTGGCTGTTGATGAGGAAAACAGGTCCGCGGGTGGGTTTTCCTTTCCTTCAAGGAGCCTGTCATACCGGATGGTGTTGTCTCCCACATCGTGTACTACCGGGAGACGATAGAATGTGTTGGTCTCCTTGTATCTAGTCAGCTGACCAAGCTCAAATCCGGTGAACATCAATGAGAAGGGCCTGAAGATGTCGTACCAGTTCAGCACGGGGTCTGAAAAATATGAGATTCCGGATGAACTGAACCTTTCTATGAGTTCATTCTTCTCCTTCTCGAACTCCTTCACGATTTCAGGCGTCCCGATCTTCTCCCGTTCGTACTTGCTGATGCTTCGCCTAAGCTCTTCACTCTTAGGATATATACCATAAATAAGCGTCTCTATCTCCATATTAAAAACTCTCCAGAATGTCTTTTGCTATCTTATTCTTTCCCAGGGGCATGATGTGGATACCGTCAATGTAACCCTGAAGGTCATCAGCCATTTCCTTTATGATTCTTGATGATTCCTGTACCATATCCCGTGCCCCCAGAATCCTCTTCTCCGTCTCTTCCGGTATCTTTGCCCCAAGCTTTTTCATGAATTCTATCTGGCTTTCTCTCTGTATGGGCATGAAGCCGGCGATGAGTTTGAAATTCCTTTTCCTGATCCAATCCCTCTTGAGGAGTGAGGAGTCGTAGAATGCCTGCGTTATGAAGAACCCTGATCCACCGCCAATCTTGGCGTTGACGATATCCTCCTCTGCACCCCGGAACGGATTGAATGACGACCCCACTACCACATCGCTGCTTGAGGAAAAATCCTTGGAGTAACCCTTGCTATCCTTGATTGCCCTGATAAGGCCAACCACGTCAAGCTCCCTGACTTCCCTTGACTCCATTGTTTTGTGAATGGGATCTCCGCCTATGGCGAAGAAATGGTTGATGCCAAATTTCATGCCAGTGAGTACCTGGGAATGAATGTGGAGCTTGTTCTTGTCCCGTGGTGTAATGTGAGGCACCGGTATTATGTTCCTGCCATATGTAGCAGCGTATAGAACCATCAACGGATCGATCCCGGGCATGCCCATGGGATTTTCCGGTGCAGTAATAACATTAGATATTCCTTCCATCATGTCAAGAGCTTCCGTTGCTTCGGGATATCCGTATGATTTCTTCGGTACAAGCTCGAATGACTTGATGAAATTGATCTCTGTAATGTTCCTGGCCGCCAAGTTATAAAATGTATTATGAAAACATTAAAGAGTGTTATTGATAAAAGTATTACCATCAATCATATGTCAAATCTGACGTCCTGGGCAAGCGGTATGTCGTTTCCCCAGTTCTTCGTCACGGTTTGTCTTCTCATATATGATTTCCAGGAATCACTTCCACTCTCCCTTCCTCCTCCTGTCTGTTTTTCTCCCCCAAATGCTCCGCCAATTTCGGCTCCGGCTGTGCTGGTGTTGACATTGGCCAGCCCGCAGTCTGATCCGGTCGCGGCGAGGAACATTTCCTCCTCCCTGAGATCATATGTGAATATGGCTGAGGAAAGACCCTGGGGCACAGAGTTGTGGATCCGTATGGCGTCTGACATTGCCTTGTACCTGAAGACATAAAGTATCGGGGCAAATGTTTCCTTCTTCACTATATCCATCTGCTCCGATGCCTCTATTATAGCCGGATCGACGTAAAACCCACCCTCGTAACCTTCGATCTTCCTGACATTCCCGCCGTAGATCAGCCTACCACCTTCAGATTTTGCCTCTTCTATGGCTGAGAGGAAGGTATTTACAGCTGAGCTGTCAATAAGCGGTCCAACAAGTACTCCCTTCATATCCGGCGGCCCTATCTTGACTGTTGAGTAAGCCTTTTTGAGGCGCGACGTAAATTCATCGTATATGCTATCCTGCACTATGACTCTCCTGGTGCTTGTGCATCTCTGCCCCGCCGTTGCAAGGGAACCGAATACAACACCCTTGAGCGCCATATCCATATCTGACTTGTCCGATACTATCGCTGCATTGTTACCGCCAAGCTCGAGGATTGTCCTCCCAAACCTGCCGGCGACCTTCTCGGCTATGGTCTTTCCAACAGGAATAGAACCTGTAAAGGAAACCAGAGAAACACGTGTATCGTTGGCGATCCTGTCGCCTATTATGGAACCGCCACCGATTAAAAGAGAGAATATCTGTGGAGCTTTGAGTCTATCGAGCACTCCAGAAATTACCTTTATGACCGCTATGGCAGTAAGGGGGGCCTTTGACGATGGTTTCCATATCACCGTGTCCCCGGTAACCGCGGCAACAAAGGCATTCCATGACCACACAGACGAGGGAAAGTTGAAGGAACTGACCACGGCAATGGGTCCGATGGGGGACCACTGCTCATAAAGCCTGTGTTTTGGCCTTTCACTTGTCATTGTAAGCCCATAGAGCTGCCTGGAGAGGCCCACTGAGAAATCTGCCACGTCGATCATCTCCTGTATCTCTCCCTGCCCCTCGCTCTCGGTCTTTCCGACCTCAAGCGTTACAAGGTTTCCGAGGTCAGCCTTGCGCCTCCTCAGTTCATTGCCGATTTCCCTTATTATTTCGCCGCGCTTTGGGGCTGGAATGTTCAGCCATTCGCGGTAAGCCTTTATGGAGTGTTTCAGAACCTGTTCATAGTCTTCAGGGGAAGCCGATGATGCGGCTGCTATGAGTTTTCCATCTATTGGGCTGTAGGACTCTACCGCATCTTTTTCGTTATACTCGTGCCAGTGGTCAGAAAATACTCCGGAGTTTTCCTCCGCAAGGCCGAGTTTCTTCAAAACTGCGTTCCTGAAATTATCACTATTCGACATGGCTTTGTAATCGTTCCTGCGTAATTCTACTTTACCATTGCATGATAAGCAGGTTAAGAGAATTCTCTGGATTATGCCTTTCAGAGCCAGCTTATTCGAGCTGGCTGATCCTGTCTATAACGATAGTTGCAAGGTCCACAAGAAGGTCCAGATCTGCAGACCTGTCGGTCATCTGCAGTGACTTAAGTGCATTTTCAGTATATTTCTTGGCTACGGAAAAAGAGTAATCTATTGACCCGGACCTGACGAGTATGTCCTTCATGAGGTCCTTGTCGTTCTCGTTTACAGATCCTTCCGTGAGTATCTGGCGTAATTTTGCACTGTCAGATGCAGTGCCCTGTTTCAGAGCCACTATGACCGGTATTGTGATCGCATTATGCTCGAGATCAACAAAGGACGGCTTGCCCATCTTCTGCTCGTTCCCGACGATGTCTATTATGTCATCGGTAATCTGGAATGCCATCCCGAGGTTGTACGCGAAATCCGTCAGGTTTTTCCTTGTCATCGGGTCAGCCCCTGCCACCTGGGTAGCGCCAAGAGCGCAAGCGGAAAAAAACATGGCGGTTTTCTTTTTTATAATCTCGTAGTAGGTATCTTCACTCATTGAGAGGTTTGCGAGGTTCACAGCCTCAAGTATCTGCCCTTCTGCCAGCAGGCTTGCTGCGTCGGCCATTATCTTCGATACGGCCGGACCGTACCTTGACCCCAGTTCGTAGGCCTTTGCAAAAAGGTAGTCCCCGACAACAATCGCATCGTTGATCCCGTATTTTGCATTTACAGTCGGCCTTCCTCTCCTTAATGAAGACCCGTCTATGATATCATCATGAATCAGGCTCGCAGTGTGTATGAGTTCATAGCCGGCTGATAGTTCCAGGATTTTTTGATATGGCTCTCTTGAGCTGATTTCAAATGAAAGGATTGTAAGCAGGGGCCTGAATCGTTTTCCGCCGGCGTCAATGGTGTACCTTGACATTTCATAAAGTTCATCCTGTTCGGTATAGATGTTCTTCAGGAGTGTTTCGTTCACCTCCTCAATCTTCCCGCTCAAACCGGTCTGCCATTCATAGAAATCCTTCATTTAAACCAGAGTCTATGGATATGGCAAAAATAAATATAACACTTTGCAGGAATAGAAAGAAACAACCAAAATAGGTGATATGGTATATAATTACTGCCTTTTGAGGGTAATTTCGATTGAAGAGACGTTAGATTCTCC
>JAMDAM010000009.1 GCA_023484805.1 Thermoplasmatota archaeon
GGCGGGGGACACACATTGACACTGGAACTGGTATGAGGTGCAAAAAATGGCAGCATATGGAAGCATACGGATTGAAGACACTGAAAAGATAAGAGTTATAAGGATTTCGAAGGAGTCTACCCTTAACCCTCTTGACATAGAAACCCTTGAGGAAATCGCCGATGCCATCGGGAATTCAGGGGAGAGGATTATTGTCATCACAGGCAGCGAGAGGGCATTTTCTGCAGGAGCAAATATCAAGAAGTTTGAGAGCCTTGATTCCAGAAGCGCCTATGATATGGCCAGGCGTGGACATAAAGTAATGGATTTCATCGCCTCCTACCATCGACCCGTTATAGCAGCGATTAAGGGTTTCGCTCTTGGTGGGGGGTTTGAGCTGGCACTTGCCTGCGACCTAAGAATATCTTCCCCTGATACAAAACTTGGCCTGACTGAAACCAATCTTGGCATCCTGCCTGGCTGGGGAGGCACTCAGAGACTAAAGGCAATCGCAGGTAGAACCAGGGCATTTGAGATGATTGCATTTGGCCAGATGATCACAGCCGATGAAGCCTTAAAGTATGGCATCCTTAACGCAGTATCAGAGGACTACTTCGGGTATTCCATGAAACTGGCAACTGAACTCTCAGGAAGAGCAATGACCGCAATTTCCTATGTAAAGGACCTTATGGGATACGAAAGAAATGACGCCGGATATGAGGCCGAGAAGGAGATGTTCGGTAGAATTTTCAGCACAGAGGATAGCAAGGAAGGTGTCCGATCCTTTCTGGAAAAGAGGAAGCCGTCATACAGCTGGAAATGAGTTTCAGGCATTCCTGAGTTCCTTCACGAGGTGTATATTTGCGTCAAACTCCTCCTCGGTAAAGATTTTTCTGGCCAGGTAGACAGACCTGTATTTCTCGGCACTGTCTGGGAAAATTGTAACTATCCTCCCCTCACGGATCCTCTTTGCCACAATACGGACACCGGCCATGTTAGCACCGGATGAGAGGCCAACAAACAGCCTGTTCTCCCATAGCAGGTTCCTGACCTCCGCTATTGCCATTTCATCGCTAACGCTTATCCATTCATCGACCAGGTTCCTGTTTTTCTCAATCAATTTCGGGACTGATGAGACGGAAAGATTCTTCAAGCCCTGGATGTGGTGATCGGGAGCCGGCTCAACAGCTATCACTTTTGTCTCCGGGGAAACCGTCTTGAAGTATTTAGCAAGGCCTGTAAGTGTACCTCCAGTACCTATGCCCACGACGACATGTGAAGGCATTTCCCCCTTAAGATCCCTGGTTATCTCCGGACCAGTGGTATAGTAATGGCTCAGGGTATTGTTCGGGTTTGAGTATTGGTCCAGATTAACGTATTTCTGAGGATTGCTTTTTACAATGGACTTTGCACGTGCAATCGCAGGGTCTATGGATATTCTTGCACCAGGAGTCCTGTCACCCTCCATCTCTATGAGTGTCTGCCCGGATTGGCGAATCGCTTCCTTGGTTTCCTCGCTGCTGCCAGCTGGAATTATCATTTCCGCCTTTATGCCGAGCAGAGATGCGATATTAGCTATTGCGATTCCGGTATTTCCAGAGCTTGCTTCTACGATAACATTATCCTTGGATAAATGACCCTCGTAAATCATCCCCCTGATCATGAAAAACGACGCCCGATCCTTAACGGACCTGAACCGGTTAAAATATTCCAGTTTTGCAAATATTTCGACTCCTCCATCCAGATCAAGGCGGGCAAGCGGAGTGTTTCCTATTCCAAGCGAATAAGCTTCATCCCGTATTCTAAGATATGTACTATCGTCAAGTTTCAAGAGTATCGTGCATGTATTGATTCTGCTCTAAAAGCATTATCTGCTGGAGTATGACCCAATTAAATAGATAAATATATATATTTATAGAGCGTAAAGTGTCTGACAGGAGCAGTCATGATAATAGAATCCATCGAAATGGACAATTTCAAGTCTTTCGGGCATAAGAGGAAGGTTGAGTTCAGGAAGGGACTTACTGTTATCAGTGGGCCTAACGGAAGCGGGAAGAGCAACATAGGAGATGCCTTGCTGTTTGTGCTTGGGGTAAGGTCTGCGAAATCCGTTCGGGCTGACAGGTTGTCTGACCTTATTCATCGATCCTCTGAGGATGGACCCGGGCGAAGGTACTGCAGAGTCCAGATAAATATAGATTCCGGAGAGAATGGTGACGGCCAGGAAAACCGCAAGATCAGCATAATGAGGGAACTGACAGCTGACGGTGATGATTACAAAAGCAACTACTATATCAACGGTTCGAGGGTAAAGCATTCTGATGTAGAGCAGCTTCTTGACTCCCTCAAGATATATCTGGACGGTTACAGCTTTGTTCTGCAGGGAGACATAAACAACCTGGTGAAGATGACCGGAGTTGAAAGAAGGAAGCTGCTTGAGGCAATATCCGGAGTTGAAAGTTATGATAATCAGATTCAAAAAGCCCAGGCCGATATACTGGGCATAAACGATCACATGATCAAGCTGGACGTAAGGACACAGGATGAACAACGCCGTGTCGAGGAACTACGGCATGACAAGGAGACGGCTGAGAGATACCTGAGCATAACGAACCGGATACTGGATCTCAGATCCACCCTTATGGACAGGGAAATTTCAAGATACAACATGGAAATCGGTTCCCTGAATACGCAGATATATGAGCTGGACAGCCAGGTTGCTAAACTCGAGGCTGAAAATTCAGTCATATCCGGCAGGATCACAGAGTTACTTGAAAAACGGCTGAAGATAGAGGGACAGAGAGCGGCAATAAGCGGACAGGAATTGAACCAGGTTCGGAAAGCCATCGAGCAGCTGAGGCTGGACATAGCTACAAGAAAGATGCAGATACAGAATATAGGCGTGAAGGTAGGGGAAAAGCAGCTGCGTATCCAGAAAAACGAGTCCGACATCAGCAGACTTGAGGAACAGAGGAAGAACTTCGAGGTCAAGCTCAAGACAAACAACGATGACATGGATCAAATTACCAGGGAAATAAAGGAACTTGACGGTAAACTTTCATCAATCAAGGGAAGGAATGAAGCGTCCAGTGGAAAGCTTAAGGAATTAAAGGAGAGGTATTCAGCTCTTGATGAAATAGTTGAGAGAATGAGCGTGGAAGTCGGCGACCTCGAGGTCGACTTGGGCGAGATAAACAACAGAAAAATAGCGAAAACAATTGAACTCTCCTCTCTGGAAGAAAAAAAGAATTCCATGGAGTTCCAGATCAAGGACTCCGTATGGAGAAGCAAGGAGTCGGAATCCATTGCCGCCGAGGAAAGACGCAAGCTCAAGGACCTCACTGACGGTTATTACTCTCTTAAGAGCGAAGTCCATGATCTCACCTCTGAGAGGGAGGGTCTGCAGAAGAAACTCATTGATCTGAACAGGGAATATTCCAAGATCAATGCAATGGCACAGAACCAGAGATTTACACAGAACAAGGCCATTAGCCTCATAATGGGCGCCAGGAACCAGAATCTTATTCCCGGGATACATGGCACCCTTAAGGATCTCATCAGCTTTGACGAGGAATTCAGGACAGCTATCGAAGCTACAGCCGGCAACAGGCTGAACTCCGTGGTGGTTGAAAGTGATGAAACCTCGCAGAAATGCATAGAACTCCTCAAGAGAGAGAAAGCCGGAAGGATCACGTTTCTGCCAGTAAATAAGATGACCCTTGGAAGGCCACGTGGGAAGGCAATAATAGTGCACAACTCGCAGGACTCTCTTGGATATGTCATGGAGAGAATCCGTTATGACCCGCGTTACGAAGGATGCGTATGGCATGGTTTCCAGGATACCGTAATTGTGGAAAATGTGGAGATAGCAAGGAAATACATGGTCGGGGTTAAGCTCGTTACACTTGACGGTGACATTTTTGATCCAAGCGGAGCAATCACCGGAGGTTTCATTGAAAAGAGACATGAGAACGTGGTGTCCGAAAAGAAAGCTGCAGATATCTCCTCAGAGATATCAGTAACAAACTCAAGAATCGATGAACTTTCATCAATAATAAAGGTAAAAAATTCCGAGCTTGACAGGCTTACTGAGGAACTGAGCGCCAGGTCAAGGGAAGAGGGGCAGAAAAGGGCAAGATCAGACAGCATTGATGGTGATATAACAAAGACAAGGGCGGAACTTGAGCAGATAAAAGGCAGGATAACAATATGCACACAGGAGCTGGGTTCGGTAACTGAGGAATACGAGAAAAAGAATGGGCAGATTCAGCAAGTCAAAACGGAAATGCGATTAAAGCAACGCGAAAAGACAGCAATAATGGAGGAGATGAAGACACAGAACCCGGAAGAAGCAGAGTTGCAGGAATCAATAGAAAGGAAGCTTTCCCAGCTTCGTGAACAACAGACACAGATATCATCTGAAATTTCAGCAACTTCTGTGGAAATCAGGCACACGGCAGACAGGTGCAACGCACTTCTGAAAGAATCTAAGGACCTGGAAACTGAGATTAAGATGCTCGAGGAGGAAGAGAAATCTATAAATGCTGGTCAGAGGGCCCTTGAATCCGATCTTTCCAAGACTCAGCTGGTTGAGGCGGAACTCGACAAAAACACCAGGGAATACACAGAAGCCATATCAAAACTTGATTCCGAGATTTCCAAGTTGAACCTGTCAATTGAAACAAACAGGTCAATGTGCGTCACCAAGAAGGATGTGATGATAACCCTGAATTCGAAGGTATCAAACATCAGGGAAAAGGCTCAGCAGCTTTCTGAAGAATTGACAAATTCTGGCGGGAAACCCATCGAAGGCAACAGCTCTGACCAGGAAATAAGAAAGTCCATTCTTGTGCTACAGGGAGAGGGAGAGACACTTGGCCCTATAAATTACAAAGCCATTGAGGAATTCTCCTCAGCTTCATCAGTTCTGGATACTCTGCGGGGTGAATTGCAGAGGTTCACGGATGAGCGTAAGGAGCTGGAAGGCTTAATGGAGAAGCTCAACAAACAGAAGGAGACAATTTTCGTGAAGACTTTCAGCAGCATAAATGAGGGGATGAACTTAATTTACGGAAAGCTTTCCGGTGGAGGAGAAGCCCAGCTTTTACTCAGCGATCCGGAAAAGCCTCTTGAGTCCGAGGTTCACATAAAAGCGCGACCTAAGGGGAAAACCTTTGCCAAGCTGCAATCACTGAGCGGAGGGGAGAAAAGCCTTACCGCGCTTGCATTTATAATGTCTGTTCAGCGCATAACCCCTTCACCTGTGTACTATCTGGATGAGGTTGACATGTTTCTTGATGGTTCAAACGTTGAAAGAATGGGGCAGATGTTCAGGGCAAATTCCGAAACTTCCCAGATACTGATGGTGTCCTTGAAGAAGGCAATGCTGAAGTATGCAAATAACATAATCGGCGTAACGAGCTTCGACCAGGAAAACACAGAGGTCTATGGCAAAACCATATCACCCGACACGGAGGAGTTCTGATGGAATTCCAGGAGATAATGAACAGCCTCATAGTGCAGGGGGAGTTGATGGAGATCAACACCGCAGAATATGAAAAAGTTCTGCGCAATTTTGAGAACACCAAGGCGATATCTGATCCGGTCTCGAAGGCAAGTTCAATGGTTTTCAAGATGTGCCAGGACGGGGCACTTGATCCATGGAATGTCGATCTGCTTGCCTTTGCAAAATACTTCAGGATGATCATAACAGAAGAATTCACCGACCTGGGATTTGCAGGATACATCATCGCAGAGGCATGGAGAATTCTATACCTCAAGACACTGTCCACTGTGGAAACGGATGAGGTAGAAGACTCAGGAGAGCCTTTTGAACTTTCTGCTGAGCTCACCGTCCCAACTCGGGCAGAGAGTGAGCTGGAACTCAAGGTTCCGGTATCAGGCCATACCAGAAGGCCCATCAGGATGATCGAGCTCCTTGACGCTATGAGATCAGCTTACATACATGGACCAAAAGCAAGGTCCAGCAGGAAGGGTGATCTACCAGAACTCACCTCACTCGACGACATTGTCAGCAACCTCAACCTGGACGAGCCGGAGAGGGAGATTGCCAGGACTTTCCAGATTATAGCAGGAGCTTACCATGACACATTTTACATGGAGGATTACTGGGGAAGTACGGCAGAGGAGAGATCTTCCTTCTTCGTGTATTCACTCTTCCTGATGAGGGAGAGGAGGATACAGCTTCACCAGGAAAGGCCTTACGCCGAGATTGTTATAAATCGTATTGATATGGGATTATGAGTTTTACGGGCCTGGAACCCAGCTCTTCGCAACCAAGATATGTGAGCGCTTCCGAGATATCGCAGTATGAATTCTGCAATGTAGCATGGTACTACCAGAAAGAAAAATATCCAAGAAGCAAGTTTTCCTCAAAGCGCATGGCAACCGGCAGGGACAGGCACCGGAAACTTGAGAAATCGTATATTTCCCTTACCATCTTGGTCAGGATAATGGTTGCTGCACTCGTCATCGTCGTTTCCGCCATATTGTTTCTGACGGTCTGAAATGGAAGCCATCCTTCTCCTCATTTTCGTGGTTGTTCTTATTCTTGTTCTCATACTGGCTGCAAGTGGAAAGAGAAAATCATTCAGTGTGCCCAGGGGAAAGAAGATATACGGCGATATGCTGACGAAGGGTAAAGTTCTTAAGTCTGAAAGGTACCTCATCACTGGAAAACCTGACCTGATAACGAGAAAGGGAAAACTCATAGTGCCGTATGAGTACAAGTCGGGCAATGCAAGCGAGCCAAGAACTGGACATCTTCTGCAGATGGGGGCGTACTTCATCATTCTAGGAGATATGTATCCTAATAGTATCATAAAATACGGCATACTGAAATACGGAAACTCGACTTTCAGAGTGGAAAATACACACGGCCTCAGAAACAGAGTCCTTGCCATTGCGGATGAAATCCGTGCAAATTCAGGAATACCTTCCAGGAATCATGACAATAGGGGAAGATGCTTTCGATGCCCTTACAAGGACGTGTGTTCGCAAAATTTAATTCATTATCGCGCTTCAGAAGATGCCTGACATGGATAACATTGACTTGATAACAAGAAACATGGAAGAAATCGTTACCAGAGAAGAACTCAGCTCACTGGATATATCGCATTCGCGGTCTTACATCGGATTTGAGCCTTCGGGAGTGCCGCACATAGGAACCGCTGTTCTGTGGCCTATGAAACTGATTGAAGCTGCGTCCACTGGAATGAGTGTCACTGTACTGCTTGCGGACTGGCATGCATTGATAAATGACAAGCTTGGTGGAGATATGGAGATGATCCGCCGGAGTGGCCAGATGCTTGAACAGAGCATGAAGGCAATGGGGCTCGTAAACAATGTAAAATTTGTATGGGCGGCTGACATAGTGGATGACAGCGATTACTGGATGCAGTTCATTCATGTGGCAAAACATTCCAACCTTGCAAGGCTGAAACGTGCCCTTCCAATCATGGGTCGCACCGAGGATGATGCAGATCAGGACTTCAGCAAATACCTCTATCCACTCATGCAGGTCAACGATATCTTTTACAATGATTTTGACGTCGCATTCGGAGGTATGGACCAGCGCCATGCACACATGCTGGCAAGGGACATTGCCGAGAAAATGCACAGGAAAAAGGTAGTTTCAATTCACGGACCCTTGCTGGGAAGCCTGGCTGGGAATGGCCGGATGGGACCTTTTGCAAAAATGTCCAAGAGTTCGCCAGATTCCGCAATATTTGTATCAGATACTCTTGAAGCGATAGTTTCAAAGCTTAAGCACGCATACTGCCCGGCCGGAGAGATAAACGGCAACCCTGTCACGGATATACTTCGCCACATTATTTTCCCCTATTACAAAGGGAAAGTTATTATAGAGAGGGCAGAGAAATTTGGAGGGGATCTATCCCTCGGGAGCTTCGAGGAATTCAGCGCACTCTATACACAGGGAAAAATCCATCCAGTGGACCTTAAATCAGCAGTTGCACGTTACGTTGACATCATGATCAGCCCTGCAAGGGCCGTATACAACGCCGACGCTATCAGGGAAATGTTTGATGCTGTCAACGGCAAAAAATGAAGTCAGACCATCTTTTCTATTGAAACGTTGCTGTCCTCGGAATAAAAACCCACAATATCGCCAGGCGAAATCTTCAGGATTTCAGCGACGCGCTTAGGAAGCGTGACCCTGAACGATGCTCCTCTTTTGGAAACATGCGTGACCTCAATGAGTACCCTATTTCCCATATGGATATGTACGCAATACCACTATATAAATGAATTCAACTTTGTGAACTTCCTCAAACATTAGCATTTTTTCAATGAGATGCCAAAAATCTCCTCCACTGGCATGATCAGAAGAAGGTGTCCAGACTTGACTGCTTCTCCCTGCTGAAGAACGTTTCGAGTTTCTCAAGGTAAGGCTCAATCCTCTGCCTGGAGAAGTCATGCTCATCGCAAAGGAACTGGAAAAGCCTATCGGGTTGCGGACGTGCGAAGATAATCCTAACTTCACTGTTCACTGGGGGTGACCGGAAGAATTCCCTTATCTCGTCAAGGTTCTCTATCTTTTGTCCCTTCTCCTTGAGCACGGCATACACTGTTCCGTATTTTCTTATCAGGTTGAGTGCAGTCTTTGCCCCAACGCGTTCAAGCCCCCTGTTGAAGTCTGTCCCAACGAGAATCCCAAGGTCGATGAGTTGTTCGTGGGTAATGTGGTTTGTCTCCAGGACCTCGTTCAGATCGATATATTCAGGTGTCACGTTAACATAAAGGTTCCTTCCCGGTACCTTTCTCCTGCCATACATGGTGAAATTCCTGAACACCCTTCTGGCACCGAAGAGGAGACAGTCATAATCCTGCGAAACGACACCGGAAACAAGCCCGTTACGCGACATAACGGAAGCCTGTGCCTCTCCCTCGGAAGGAGCATCAACATATGGCAGGCCCATATAGCTGAGGATCTTCCTGGCATCGTCAGCCACCTCCCGGGTAACATAGTTTATCCTTGATGACAGGGACCTTACCCTCTCCTCATCTCCAGCCTCCACTGCAGCCTGGAGCTCGAGTACGTTTTTTTCCTTTATCAGCCTCCGCTCCTCAAGCGTCCTGTTTTTCAGGTAGGAGGGTTTGCCGTCGAAAACGTAAACGGGCTTTATGCCCTGTTCCATCAGCGTTATTGTTCTGTAGAAAATGCCAGAAATGTGCGATGTTATGTGTCCCCTGGCATCCTTCAAAGGGCTTCCGTCATATTCCCTGATGCTGCTGAGGAACTGGTACAGGATATTATAAGCATCTACTGAAACGACTGATCCTGACTGATCCTTCAGGCTTGTTCCGTGCTTCTGTACAATATCGGAAATATTCACGCCCATAACTATACCTCGCAGGATATCCCGTAGCTGACTATCCTGAAGTCAGTATACTGCCCCTCTGCTATTGAACGGTGCTTCATCACCACGAGTCTCCTCTTGCCATTATCGATTTTCCTGACCTCGAGTATGGACTTCATAGCATGGTTGATTACATAGCCCCCAAATGGCTGAAGAACCCCGCTATCAACATCCTGGTAAACCTGGTTTATGATTAGTGCGGGAATATTGAACTTCAAGATGATTCTGGTGAGGTGGGAAAGCTGTTTCTGGAACCCTGCGATTCTGGCAGCGGCATCTGAGGTCTTTTCTAGCCTGAAATATTCGGTAAATGAGTCAATCGCTATTAGCCCAACATTCCCGTAGCGTTCCATGAGCCTTTCGCACCGCATTATGGCCATTTCCTGGTCCTCAAGGCTGTTTACCCTGTATAATATCAGGTTTTCTGAAAGCTTTTCAGTTCCGGCGGATATCTGTGCCAAACGCTCCGATGAAACTCCCTCTGTATCAATGTATATGACCCTTTTTCCCTGCCTGATGCAGGAAATGGAGAACAACAGGGCCAGGTTTGTTTTCCCTGAACCACCTTCTCCATAAATCTCAGTGATTATTCCGCTCTCCAGTCCGCCCATAAGGAGGCCATCAATACAGCTCACCTCCATGGAAAGCTTTTTTTGAGGACTGCCGATTTCAACTTTCTCCATTTATTTGATATATAGAATTAATATAAAAAGTAGATTGAAGGGCATATCACAATTTATCCACAAGCCTGACTATGTCCATTAGGTCGCCGGTCAGTATCTCTGCGTCTGAAAACTTGGTCAGGTCTGCGTGCCGGGGACTGAACGCTATTGAGTAGCCCGCTTCCTGAAACATGGACCTGTCGTCGAACGAATCGCCGATGCATACAGTGTTTTCCTTGTCTACTGCAAATTTTTCCTGGATATCCCTGACGTTCCTGTCCTTATGCTGGAAGTCGACCTCAACCTTTCCGTCGGGAATGAGATAACCGGAACTGTCAGTTAGAAGGTGGTTGGACTGTACGCAGTCGAACCTGGCCGAAGCCTCTATCCGATCGGCAAGCCACGAAATACCGCCAGAAACTATGGCCACCTTCTTTCCCCTTGACCTCAGGAGATTTATGGTGTCTGCAAGCCCTATTCTCAGCGGGATCTCGTTCAGGATTGAGATTATCTCGCTCCGGGAGACCTTTCCCCGCTTGTCAATCCAGAGTTTAACGTCTCCCCTGAGGAATTCCTCGTAGCTTATCTTGCCCATCTCGAATTTCTGTCGGAGTTCGCGATTATCCACCTGGAAACGCTTATGAACATAGTTCCAGCTGCTGGAGTCCCCGGTAAGCACGCCGTCCATATCAAAAACAAAAAGCTTGAAGTCAGTTGAAGACATTTTTTCACCGATCAGTAAGTCCTCGAAAAGCTTGCGATTTTTCCAGGCTTTCCACAGACTATACACTTTGCATCTCCAGGGCTGCTGATATTAATTCCGAGAACAACCTTTTCCGTCTCCTTCTCTATTGTGTCGGAGCATTCCCTGTTCCCACACCATCCAGAGAGACTTATCCCTTCGTATGATCTCATATCCTCCACGGACTTGTCTCTCCTGGAAAGTTCCAGAAACTGTTTAGCTGCGCGTGCGGTAATTTCCTCCCTTACCTCATGGAGCAGCCGTGAAATACCGGGAACAAGTTCCTTGAATTCTATTTTCTGTCTACCCCTGGAAGTACGCTTTGCCACTGTAACTGATTTTTCACCGACCTCCCTGCCACCTATCTCTATTCTGAGCGGAACACCACGCATTTCCCAGTCATTGAATTTATAGCCTGGTGTATATGCATCCCTGTTATCGAGCTTCACCCTGAAACCATGGTCCGTCAGGACTGTGCAAACTGAACTGACAAAACCTTCCTGTTCGCGGTTGTCTGAAGGTATCGGTATCACTACAACCTGGAATGGTGCCACGTCCGGCGGGAACACGAGGCCGGTATCGTCGCCGTGTATGCCTATTATGGCTGCAAGGAGTCGTTCACTCAGTCCGAAGGTCGTCTGGTACGCATAAACTGCCTGGCCAGACTCGTCTGAATACTTTATGTCGTAATTCCTTGCAAAATTGTCATCATACTGGTGAATGGTCCCGATCTGCAGGGACCTGCCGCTTGGCAGGGCTGTATCGAAGGCGAGCGAATACACGGCGCCAGGAAATTTATCCCATTCTGGCCTCCTGTCGACGTGAAACGGCAGGCAGAGTGCAGAACTGATCTTCTTCCATATTTCCATATATTCGGCCATCTGCTCTTCAGATTCCTTGTGGTCCCGGTGAGCAGTGTGAGCCTCGAAAAAGTGGATTTCCCTGATGCGGATGAAAGAGCGGGTATGTTTGGTCTCGTATCTATATACATTGACAATCTGGTAAATTTTCAGCGGCAGGTCAGCATGTGTCCTCACCCAGAGAGAGAACATCGGGTACATTGCTGCCTCACTGGTGGGGCGAAGCGCCATTTCAATATCCAGCTTCTCCTTTCCGCCCTTGGTAACCCAGTATAGCTCATTTTCAAATCCCTTAATGTGCTCAAATTCAACCATGAGCATATCCCTTGTTATCAAAACCGGGAAGCTGACTTCCTGAAACTCCTTGATGTCCACGTTTGCCCTGACCACGCTATCGATGTTCTTCATTGCTTTCCATCCATAGGGAAGCCACACATTCATCCCCTTTATTGGATAACGTTTGTCGCTAAGCTGGCTGATATCTATGATCTCATTGTACCATTCGCTGAAATCTTTCTTCTTATTCTCCATCTTCAGATACTGATGTAAGATCTTCTTATAAATATTTGAGAGCGATGAATCTGAAAGAAAATATACGAGTGTTATATATGCAGATATGGCGGGAAAAAATTCAGCGATGAATGACAGGGACTTCATTGTGGATGTGGCAAGAAGGATCATTCCGGTAGAGGCAATTTCTCCTGAATCAGGCGGGAAGGGAGAATCCCTCCGTGCTGACCTTATTTCCAAGATGCTTTCGGAGATGGGGTACGACAGTTTCAAGAGATACGATGTCAAGGATGATCATGGTGTTGTAAGGTCAAACATTGTGCTGAAGATCGGAAACCTGCCAAAGACATTCTGGATTATTTCACACATTGACACAGTGCCGGTTGGAGACCCAGCACTCTGGACGCGGAAACCATTTGAAGTGACCGTGGAGGGAGACAGGATGTATGGAAGGGGGACTTCGGACGACGGTCAGGCTGTATTTCTATCCCTGCTGCTCCTGAAGGATCTGAAGAAGTCAGACCTCAAATACAATCTTGGGCTCGCATTTGTGGCCGACGAAGAGGTCGGAAGCAAATACGGGATTCAATATTTGCTGGAAAAGGACATTTTCTCGAAGAATGATCTTCTTCTCGTACCTGATGCCGGAGCAAAGGACGGGATGTACATCGAGATCGCTGAAAAGAGCATTATGTGGATAAGATTCAAGATCAACGGAAAGCAGTACCACGCCAGCATGCCTTCTGAGGCAATAAACGCGAACCGGGAGGGAATGAGATTCATGCTTGAGCTTGACGAGTTTCTGCACAAGAAATACAATGCAGTCAACAAGCTGTTCTCACCGGATGTGTCGACATTTGAGCCAACCAAGCGTGAAAAGAACGTGGACAACATAAACACGATCCCGGGAACCGAGGTGGTCTACCTTGATTGCCGGATCCTCCCATCCTATGATCTTGACCACGTTATAGACGACATAGACTCCATTATCAAGGAATTTGAAAAGAAAAGCAAGGCGAGAATAACATACACCTTTGTCCAGAAGGAACAGGCCCCTCTGCCCACCAGTGAAACTTCTGAGATAGTCCAGAAGTTGAAATCGGCCATAGCTGCAAGCAGGGGAAAAGAACCGAAGACAGTCGGAATCGGCGGCGGCACCTGCGCAGCATTCTTCCGACGAAAAGGTTACCAGGCTGCCGTATGGTCCACTACAATAGACGAGGTTGCACATCAGGCCGATGAATACTGTCTCATCAGCAACATTGAGAAAGACAGGGACACGCTGAACAGGCTGCTGTATCAATAACGGATACGCGAATGAGACCGTTACTGGGTTCATTCCTCATCGGTTTTAGAGAGGTCCCTGATCCTCCTCACGCCGTCAATTTCCTCGATTATGTCCCTGACGGCATCAGGGACGTCACCTTTCCATGAATCGTCCCTTAGCATTTTTTCCCTGATTCTTGTACCTGACCAGTTGCTCCTGTTGATAAGTTCCAGTGAATTAACCTCATAACCCTTCTCGGTGAATAATCTCTTCACGAGCGGATTGTTGCTGTATACCCTGTTGAATTTTGGGGTAAGTGACTCAACGTGAGCGACCCAGAGAGGGTTGGAGTTGACATCCTCGATGGGAACAAGATAGAAGTCAAAAATCTTCTCCCTTTCCAGGGAGGTTGAAATCATCAGGTGCCTCTCCCCTGCGGTGAAGGGGTCTTTAAGGGTGTGTGAATACTGAGCACTTCCTATCCCTATGATCAGCGACCTGTTTGTCTTCAGTATCTCTTTTATGACTTCGAGATGCCCCTTATGAAAAGGCTGGAACCTGCCAACGATGAATGCTCGCATTTTACACATATATGTCTTGTATAGATAAAAGTTTCAAGGAATGAAAGCAAAAATATAAATCGGTTTATTCGTATATTATAACGATGAAGGCAATCATAGCGTTCGACGATTCAGATGCAGCGAAAGAGGCGCTGAAATTTTCCATGAAATTTAAAGATGTCATAGATGAGTTCATTATTGTCTATGTCAGTCCTTCCCTGATTGGCGTTACACCTACCTTTGACACATATATTCCCGCAAGCGTATATCAGAGGCAGGAAGAGACCTCGGACAGCATAATAGAATCAGCGAAGAGATTAGCTGGTGATACAAGCTCCAACCTGACCTTTGTGAACGTCGACTCGAAGGGTGAGACTGTTCCTAAGGCGATCATGAGAACAGCGAAGGAGCGTGGAGCTGACCTTATTATCACAGGTACCAGAAAACTCTCCGGGTTGAGCAAAGCAATACTTGGATCAGTAAGTTCTGAGATAGTTAAGTTGAGCACCATACCGGTGCTGATTACTCCTCCCGTTGAACGTTGATATCTTTTTATAGCCAATAGAAATAGGGTTGGGCTTAATATGGGAAGTATCAGATCTTCAAATGTCAAACGCGTTGCAAAGGAAATCGTAGAGAACAATAAGGATGTCTTTACAGAGGATTTTACCAGGAACAAGCAAATACTCAAAACCGCACTTACCAGTGTGTCAAAGAATAACCTTAATGAGATTGCAGGATATGCCACACGAACCGTGGTAAAAAATAGAATGAAGCTTCAGCGCGAGATTGATGAAGGTACAGTTACAGTATAATTTACTTCAGTTTATGATATTTCAGTGTCCCCAGAATCTTTTTTTGTCTGACTCATCAATCAACTGAGTTATCAGTTCCCTCTGTTTTGAATTCAGGTGTTTTGGTACTACTACTTTTACCTGTACATAGAGATCGCCAGACCCCTTGTTGCTCATATGCGGCATCCCCGCGTTCCTGATCCGCAGTATTTCGCCTGGCTGTGTTCCCGGTGGTATCTGAAGGGTGTGCTTATCACCATATATGTCTATACCAATCTCTGTTCCCAATGCTGCCTCTGGAAAGCTTATATCCCGGGAAACGTAAAGATCGTCCTCCTTCCTTGTTATGCCATTTTCAGGACGCACAGAAAGCACTATGTAAAGGTCGCCGACATAGCCATTCTGAGACTGCCCCTTGCCCTTGAATCTTATCCGGAGCCCATCCCTGGCTCCAGCCGGAACATTCACAGTCAGGTTTTCATTTACCACGACAGTTCCTGATCCCTTGCATACCGGGCATGGTTCCTCAGGCACCTTTCCCCTTCCGTTACATGTTCTGCAGGTGGTGACAGAAACCATCTTGAAAAATCCCTGCCCCTGAACTACCCTCTGCTGTCCGGAACCCCCACAGGTCGGGCAGGTGACCAGCCGTCCATTCTTTGCTCCTGTCCCGTTGCAAGCTTCACACGGAGCATTTCTCTTGTATTTTACTTCTTTCTTGGCTCCGTGGTAAGCTTCCTCCATGCTTACCGTCATCCGGAGGGCAAGGTCAAGTTCCGGTTCCTGTCTTCCGAAACCGCCAAACCCCTGGCTCGATCCAAAATTCCCCCCGAATATCCTGCTGAATATGTCCTCAAAATCATTGAAATGGCTGAAATTGTCCCAAGTAAAATTGGAAGACCCCTGACCGAAATCCGCGCTTCCGGTCTGGTCGTACATCCTCTTCTTGTTCTCATCTGAGAGGACCTCGTAGGCCTCCCCTATCTCCTTGAACTTCTCCTCGGCTTCTTTCTTGTTGTCAGGATTCATATCAGGGTGGTATTTCCTGGCCAGTGTCCTGAAAGCCTTTTTTATGTCCTCCTGGCTGGCGTTCTTATCCACACCGAGAATCTGATAATAATCCTTAGCCATCTATGCTCACTGAAAGCCTACTGCTTTTTCTCGTCCTCGTCGTAGATGTTTTCCTGCTTTGGCTCTTCCTCAGATGCCTGCTGCCCCGCGTCCTGCTGTGACGTCCCTTCCTGAGACTGGTTCTCCTGCGATGCCTGTTGCTGGTATAGCTTTGATCCAACTTCCTGAATCTTCTTTGTAAGTTTTTCAGATGTATCCTTTATTTTTTCCATATCTTTGTCGGAAATAGCTTTCTTTGTTTCGGATAGCAGTTCCTGGACCTCCTTAACCTCATTGCTGTCCAGTTTTTCCTTGTTATCGTTTATTGTCTTTTCCACTGTATAGACAAGGGTTTCGGCAGCATTTATTGCTTCTATTTCCTCCCTCTTCTTTTTGTCCTGTTCCGCAAATTCCTCCGCCTGCTTCTTCATCTTTTCTATCTCTTCCTTCGAGAGCTTGTTTGTAGCAGAAATGGAGATGCTCTGCCTTTTCCCGGAGCCCTTATCGTGTGCGGCCACGTTAATTATCCCATTGGCATCTATGTCAAACGTGACCTCAATCTGCGGGATTCCTCTCGGAGCTGGTGGAATTCCCGTGAGATTAAACATACCGAGAGATACGTTGTCAGCCGCCATGGGCCTCTCACCCTGAACCACGTGTATGGTTACCGCTGTCTGCATGTCAGCAGCAGTCGTGAATACCTGTGACTTCTTTGCAGGAATTGTGGTATTGGCCGGTATAAGTGGCGTCACCACACCGCCAAGCGTCTCTATCCCAAGGGTCAGGGGGGTAACGTCCAGAAGCACGATATCCTTGATATCACCTGACAGCACTGCTCCCTGTAGGGCTGCACCTATTGCAACACATTCCATGGGATCAACGCCACCCTCTTCCTTTCTTCCGAAATAATCTTCTATGAATTTTCTTACATAGGGTATTCGAGTTGGCCCGCCGACAAGTATGATCTTTGTTAGATCGTTCTTGGTAAGTTTTGCAGATGAGATTGCGTTTTCCAGCGGTTTTTCAGCTCTCTTGACAATTGGTGCGATCAGTTCCTCAAACTTGGATCGTGAAAGTGTGTACTGGAGGTGTTTAGGGCCGGTCTGGTTGGCAGTTATGTATGGAAGGTTGATTTCTGTGGTCAGAGTGTTAGAGAGTTCAATTTTTGCCTTCTCTGCTGCATCTTTCAACCTGATGTAAGCAGACCTGTCAGTGCGCAGATCAATTCCCTCCTTCGACTTGAAGTCGTCTGCAAGGAAATTGATTATGGCTTCATCCATGTCTGTTCCTCCCAGTTTTGTGTCTCCCGATGTTGACACTACCTCAAAAACTCCGTCCCCGAAATCCATTATAGTAACGTCAAGCGTACCGCCGCCCAGATCGAAAACCAGAATTTTTTCTGACTTGCCCTGCTTGTCAATCCCATATGCCAGTGAAGCTGCCGTGGGCTCATTTATAATTCTCTTGACATTCAGTCCGGCAATTGATCCGGCATCCTTTGTTGCCTGTCTCTGGTTATCGTCAAAGTAAGCAGGCACGGTGATAACCGCTTCACTCACTGTCTCTCCCAGGAATGCCTCTGCATCTCGCTTTATCTTCTGCAGGATGAATGCCGAGATTTGTTGCGGCGTGTACTCCTTGCCGTATACCTTGAACTTGAAATCCGACCCCATTTTCCTCTTTGCTGCATAGACAGTTCCTTCCGGATTGAGAAGTGCCTGCCTCTTTGCGGGTTCCCCAACAAGAAGATCCCCCTCTTTCGTGAATGCAACATAGCTTGGAAATGACTTCCCTCCTATTGACACACCTTCAGCACTGGGTATGATGGTAGATTTCCCAGAAATAACCACTGCTGCGGCTGAATTGCTAGTTCCCAGATCAATACCTATTATTTTTGACATTTTATTACCTCTTTGATACTATCACTTTTGCGTAGCGAAGGACATCGCCATTTAATTTATAGCCTTTCTGTACTTCCACAACAACCTTGCCTTCTTCTCCATCGGTGGTCGTTGCGATCACCTCATGCAAGTAAGGGTTAAAAGTTTCACCCACGGCTTTTATGGGTTCGAGCCCCGACGTAGCAAGAATGCTGAGTGCCTGGTCCCTTATTGGAATGATCCCGCGATTTCCGTCCGAGGACTGGATAGCAGAATCCATAGAGTCAAGAACCTGAAGAAAGTTCTTCATCAGCGAGCTGTTTGCGCTCTTTCTAATGGAAGCTATCTCGCGATCCTTCGCCTTCACGAGATTTTCTGCATCTGCACGCTCCCTGATGAACAAGTCCCTGTATTTCTTTGATTCATTTTTTGCTTTTTCTAATTCTTCCTTCATCTTCCTCAACCTGGAGTCGGCAGATTTTTGCCTGATCTGCCTGCTAGATTCGATATCACTTTCCAAGGGCTGCGACAGGGATAATTCACTGGTATCCGAGACCTGCATGGGCAGGTATATTTGTTCTTCTACATAAACATAACTATTTTCCATGCACTTCAGGAAAGTACGCAGAGAACTTCCCTTGACCGAAAATTGTTTAATATTGGTGAGTTTTTCTGATCATATGGATTCCCCTGATTCAATTTCATTCCTGAAACGTGTTTTTCATTCGCTTGAAACCCCTAAGGTCATTTCTCTTGATCTGGAAACGCTGATAGAGAATAAGAACGACTTCCTGAACGATGAGAGAATCATCGCTGTTTCCATGAGTTACGGGTCCGACCCGATAAAGACAAAAGTTTTAGTTGCAGATGACGACTCTAAATTGTCAGAGCTGAAGATCCTCAGGAATATGGACAAATTCCTGGGGGAATACCAGCCAAATGTCATAATAGGCTACAACCACAGCGGTTATGACATACCGCTCATTCAGTCAAAGCTGCGGAAGCTATCTTATTCTGATCAGCTCTGGAACTTTAAGTATTACTCCGGAACCGCGATAGTTACTGATATGATGTATGTTATTGCAGAAGACCTGGAGGCGGTGGAAGATTACAGGATCAGGAAGCTACGGGATGTGGTTGCCCACCCAAGATATTCTGGCCTGGAACTCAGGAGGAAGAAGGAGAACGTGATCCTCGATGGAATGTCTGTAGGCCAGGCAATAAAGCATCTTTGGCTGCGGGACAGAACAAGGTTCATGGAATATTGCGAAGGGGACACGGAAGACGTCCTCAAGATTTTTTATCACATCTTTTTTAATCTCTGAACGGGCATGTTTCATTGCTGTTTGACACATTATTCCAGATGATCCCCCTTTGATGTTCCTTTAATGAGGAAATCCGTACTGATGTCTCTGGTCTCAGTGCCACGGGCAAACCAGATAATTGCGGCCACAAGGCCCAGCCCCCAAAGTCCAAGATTGTAAGCCAATGTGTACTCAAGACCAAATCCACCCGTCAGGAAAATTGAGAAAATATAAGCAACCATTGGAAATACCCGAATTAGCCCAATCATGGTGGATCGGTGTTGCGTCGCGAATAATTCCGGTTCAAGATTTGTCCTGGACGCCCATGCGAATTCGCTGAAGAACATATTTACAAACAACAGAGGCATGAATATGAGGAAGTTTTCGAGCGCCCCCGAAAGCAACAGGATGGACAGCATTGTCAAGAAACCTCCTCCGTATGCGAATAGGGTGTAATTTTTCCTGCCCTTAGCGATCAGTGGAACTGCAACGAATCCAGCTATTGTCGCCCCGATGAGAGCTACCAGACTGATGGGGAGATAGTCGACATTGCCAAATTCAAGTGGTTCGATGATGAAAGCCATAAGGCCGAAGGTGAGGTATTGAGATATCCCCATGGCAACCAGGATGGCAAAACTGAATTTTTTGTTTGGTTCCCTGATGTGTACCTCCTGCCCCTGTATCCCCAGATCGGCGGATATGATCCTTGCTTCTTCCCTTCTCCCCTTGATGTTTAGCCACCTGAAGGATTCTGGCATTCTGAATCTTGCGTAGACAAGGTACAATATCACTGCAAAGGCAGAAATAAGCAGGAAAATTCTATCCTCGAAGATGCCTATTAGTGGAGAAACCATGAGAAGAGCGGCAGTGAATGCGCTGCCTGCGTTGTTAAAATTAGGAGCAAGTGTCAGGTTTCTTGACCTCTCCTTGACTGGTGTATCCTCTGCTATGAGAGAGAGTGAGGGCGCCTCCTCGCCTCCAACGCCCAAACCTGCAAGAACGAGGCCGGCGATAAAAAGGAAATAATTGATTGAGATAGAGACTGCGATTATTCCAGCAGCATATGACATCATTGTTATAATGAAGGTCTTTTTTCGCCCTATGTGATCTGCCAGAACCCCTATGAAAACGTTTCCAAGCAGCGTTCCCAGTGGAGCAGAGACGAGAAGTATGAGTTCCTGCTGAAAGGAGATATTTGCCAGAAAGGGCCACGAAAGCGAAGATGGTCCAAGATCTGCCACGATTCCCCATATGAAAAAACCAAACGACGTTGAAATGAAAAGGGATTGTCCAGTCACTCTATGGTAGGTTCCAGATTTACCAGGATTCAGTCTTCCTTGCCCTGGAAATTGTTCATCATTCATGTTCAGGTTCCTCCGCCGGCATTACCCGGATCAGGTTCAATGGGTCGGTTTTCCATACCCTCTCAGCCCTTTTCGAGCTCCCCAATGTGTACTGCTTTATTTCTATTTGATATAAAATGTCATTGATACAGCCTCATCACAATATGAGGAGATTCTGCAAAGACCTATCGTCAAAATTAGACCGGGATGTTAGGTTCTTTGAAGCGTAAGCGTATTAGAAAATATTTAATAGGATTGTTAAATCAACTCTCGTTCTTTTCTGGACGTGAAAAAATGGATCAAACTTTACAAACTGGAACGACTACGGTCGGTATAACCCTGAAAGACACCGTTATAATGGGTACTGAGAGAAGAGTGACAATGGATCATTTCATCATGCACAAGGATGGAAAGAAACTCCATCAGATTGACACCTATGCGGGAATGACAATTGCCGGTCTGGTTGGAGACGCCCAGGTGCTCGTAAGATACATGAAGGCAGAGCTTGAAATCTACAGGCTTCAGAGGAAATTCAACATGCCCATTGAAGCTGTTGCAACACTGCTTTCCAACATTCTTAACCAGTCAAAATACTATCCATATATGGTTCAGATACTGATTGGCGGCATAGATAAGTCACCACACATATTCTCCGTAGATGCTGCAGGCGGGTCTGTTGAAGACGTATATGCCAGCACTGGTTCAGGTTCGCCATTTGTGTATGGTGTCCTTGAGACTGGTTACAGCAAGGACCTCAAGGTTGATGACGGAATCGATCTAGTAATAAGGGCGATATCCGCAGCAAAGCAGAGAGACTCTGCGTCCGGTGGCAAAATTGATATAGCGGTAATCGATAGCAAGAATGGTTACGTCGACCTAACAGAAGAAGAAGTAGCCGAAAGAATTAAAAAACTTAAAATCCCTCAATAATCATTTATTTTATCCTACAATTCAAATTCGATTTATACTAGTTTAATGGAGAGTTAGTAGTAATGTCTTTTAGAGATTACCTGTCAGAAGCGAGACAGATATTTGACAAGCTGTACCCAAACAATCAGATTACAGAGGTCGATTACGAAGGGCCAACCATAGTTGTATACACAAAGGATGAAAACCTCTTTTCAAAAAGGGAGGACCTCGCAAAACAGATCGCCCAGGAGATGAGGAGGAGAATCGCCATCAGACCAGACCCCTCAATAATGATGCCTGAGAAGGAAGCTGAGGATCAGATAAAGAGTATCGTTCCGGAGAAAGCTGGGCTTCAGGATGTGTACTTTGAACCAGATACCGGCGAGGTGGTTCTTGAAGCAGACGAACCGTCGATAATCACGTCCAGAAATTCTGACCTTATTGTTCAGATCAAATCCGCAACTAAATGGTCACCAAGGGTCGTCAGGGCACCACCCATAAATTCCCGAACTGTAAAGGAGATGCGTGAATTCCTGCGCGATGTGAAGCAGGAAAGGAAGGAATTCCTGCACAAGCTTGGGGAGAAGCTGAATATTCCGCCAATGCCCGGTGAAACCTGGATCAGGATCACTGCCCTGGGCGGGCACAGAGAGGTTGGACGTAGCTCAACACTGGTAAGCACTAACAACTCAAAGGTGCTGGTTGACGTCGGAATGCTCAATTCCAATGACATAGACGAACAGCCATGGGAAGGCGCCCCGTATCTCTATCTCCCTGAAGTGCAGCCATTTTCATCCATAGACGCGGTTGTGCTTACGCACGCACACCTTGATCACTCCGGACTGCTTCCCATACTCTTCAAGTATGGATATGACGGGCCGGTTTACATGACGCAACCAACCAGGGACCTTTCTGCACTCCTACAGAATGATTACATTAAGGTTGCCCATGCTGAGGGCCACAAGGCCCCATACGAATCAAAACATATAAGGGAGATGCTCAAGAGAACCGTTGTTTTGAGATACAACGAAACCACCGACATAACACGGGACATGAGGCTCACCCTTTATAATGCGGGCCATATCCTAGGGTCATCTTCCGTTCACCTGCATATTGGAGACGGACTTTACAACATAGTTCTGAGCGGTGACGTAAAGTTCGAAAAGTCGTGGCTTTTCAACCCCGCAAACAACAAGTTTCCCAGGGTTGAGACCTTTATGACAGAATCAACCTATGCCGGGAGGGATGATTACTTTTATACCAGAACGGATGCTTCAAACACGCTGATAGATATAGTGAACCGAACCTTTGAAAGAGGGGGATCGGTAGTGATACCCGTTTTTGCTGTCGGAAGGAGCCAGGAGGTCATGCTGGTCCTTGAACAGGCAATGCGGGAGGGTATGATAAAAAATGTTCCTGTATATGTGGATGGAATGATTATGGAGGCGACGGCAATCCATGCAGCCTATCCAGAATTCCTGAACAAGGGCCTGAGGGAGAGTATCATGATAAAGGGGGAGAACCCTTTCCTTAGCCCCATATTCAAGAAAGTCGAGACCAGGGAGCAGAGGCAGAACATATGCGACTCCGTGGATAACCAGATAGTTCTAGCCACCTCCGGAATGATGAATGGCGGGCCTGTAATGGAGTACTTCAAGTCATGGTGCGAAAGCCCAAAACATACACTCGTATTTGTCGGGTACCAGGCTGATGGGACCCTTGGCAGAAGAATTCAAAGAGGAGCGAAGGAACTCACCCTGTCCGATGGTGGAAAGCTCTCGAAGTTCCAGATAAAGATGTCAATAGAAGTAGCAGAAGGGTTTTCAGGGCATTCGGACAAGAAACAGCTGCTGGCATACATAGCAACCATGCAGCCAAAGCCCCATAGAATCCTTGTAAATCATGGTGATGGGGAAAAATGCTACGAGTTCGCTAAACTTATTCGCAACAAGTACGGAATAGAGGGCATAGCACTGAAAAATCTCGAAACGGTAAGGGTCTACTGACCGGTGTACTGGTACAATATTGTACCAATAACCAAATATCTTGCAGCCTCGATAAACCATCATGCTAAAACAGCTAACAATAGGCATAGTGATTTCCATGCTTATGCTGGGAACCGCATCCATTGCACTTGCCGATTCTAATGGAAGTGACAATGTATCCGGGAACATTTTTACATTTTCCCCGCAGTCGAATGGAAATCTGACGAATGTGGCATATGGAAATACAGTACTCGCTCTGGACGTAAACGCGACTGGATATCCTGTCTCATCATCCAGCACCGGTACAGTATCTACCAAGACGATGACTATTTTCAATGGGACGGAGTCGAAGTCGTTCCTGCTGGCAACTGCCCACAGCAATCAGCTTGCGGTTCCAAGGAACAACGTAACTATTTCGTTCAATCTTGCTGTCAATGCATCATTGACGGGAAAAAGTGTTGAAAACCTTGATCTGGGAGACAACCCGTATGGTGTCACAACAAGCAACTGGGTGGTGTACCTGCTTGACACACCGACTCTCACTGGGTACCTGATCTCCAACGGTAATCCGATCAAAACATCAGCCACACAGCTTACATTCTTCAGCAATGACAGCAATGTTATGACTGGAGTCAATCCGCTCGTCGCCGGATTCATCTCAAGGGGAAATGCAGAGTCGTTGCTTGAGAAATATTCCCTGGAGCACCATGAGGATAAATTCACCTATAACGCAACCAGCGGCAGTGTAACAGGTAGCTTTTTGAGCTTCGTGTTCAACAGCACAAACGGAAACATTACTGATTTCACCTCTATGGTTGCGAACCAGGAAGTATTCAGCAACATAAATGTCAGTGGAAACGGAACCCTGCTGGCACAGAGCGACCTCCCGGTCTTCCACTCCTCAGTGATGACAGTCGGGGGAATGTTTGTCTATAGCAACGGATCAAAGCTGTATTCAATTCACAATAACCCAACCCTTCAGTCAAGCTTCATGGTCTACAACGGAACTATGAACTTCATGCTTGGAAAGGGCCTCAATGCAACAAACTTCACTACCCCGGGTAAAGATACCAATTACAACTTATCAATGATGGGTTCAAACCTCAGCTACGACGCGAACACAACCTTTGAATTTGACCATGAATTTGGAGCCGGCCACAACACGATTGCAATATCGGGAAGTGGTTTTCTGGGATTCCTGCTGGTTAACAACGCCAATGTAACAATAGACAATGGCTTGCTGACTATTTCATCTCCGCACAATTCCACTGCAAAGGTTTCATTCCTTGCTCCACCTGGACTTCAGGATCTTAACAGCACGATACAGAACCGCCTACAGTACGCCATGTCCCACGGAAGGCTGGCGGGGCAGATATCAATAAACTTCGTTAACTCGACAATATCCAATCTGACAATGAATCTCAATGCCTCGGTCAACTTCTCCATTTCATCAGTCAATGCAGGCAAGGTCTCTTTCAACCTAGCTTCACACGATCACCAGGGAACCAACGTTGCAGTCTTCATATCGAACAGCGTACTTAAAAGCACTGGAAATGCAACAGTATATGTCTATCTCGATGGCGCCAGGGTGAGCCTGTCCTCATACAATGGAGTCGTGAACTCCACCAGTGATGTCAGCGCTTCCTATGCAGTGATCCAGGAGACCTCGGGTGTGCTGGTAATTGTACATATACCGCACTTCTCCAACCACACACTTGTCATCAGTTCGACAGCCATTCAGCCTTCTGGTACCTTGACATCCACTGACTATGACTACATTGCCATAGGCGGAATCGCAGCAGTAATAGCCGCAATCGGAGCAGTCGCAATCCTGAGGAGAAAAAGGTAATAAAAATAATTTAAACCATTTTCATTTTTTTTTAAAGTGGAAATTCCCCGTCAGGGGATACTTTTTTCCAATCGTCAAGAAATCTTTTCAGTCCCTCGTCCGTCTTTGGATGCGAAGGGAGTTTTTGGAGAACGTCCATTGGAAGAGTCACCACATCCGCGCCAAGAACAGCGGAACGCAAAACATGGACCGGGTTTCTTATGGATGCGACCAGGATCTTTGTTGAAATATCATAGTTCACAAAAATTGTCTTTATCTGCTGTATTATTGCCATCCCATCTTCGCCGATGTCATCCAGCCTTCCGACAAACGGTGAGACATATTCTGCGCCACTCTTTGCGGCCAGGAGTGCCTGAATCGGGTTGAAGATCAGAGTACAGTTAACCTTTATCTGCTTTTCACTGAGAGTCTTAATCGCCCGGAGTCCATCCAGAGTCATTGGAATTTTCACGACCGCGTTGTCTCCAAGAGCAGCAATTTTTAGGCCCTGTTTTACCATATTCTCGTAATCCGTAGCAACAACCTCGATGCTGACTGGGCCGGGAGTGATCCTGAGTATCTCCTTCACTATGTCCACGAATCCCCTTTCCTTCGTTGCACTTTTTGCCACGAGAGATGGGTTCGTCGTAACGCCGTCCAGAAGACCGTAGCCTATTGCCTGTTTTATCTCTTCTACATTTGCAGTATCAAGGAATATTTTCATACTTCTCCACCCTGAAGCATTCTTCAGAAGCTTTCGCTATATCGTCTGCTGTCATATGAAAGTAATCGAACAACTCCCATGCCTTTCCTGATTTCCCGAAATTGTCCTTCATGCCCACGCGCCTCAGCGGAACCGGATAACTTTCGGATATGATCTCGGCCACCCTGCTTCCAAGCCCGTTGTATATGGAGTGCTCCTCCGCTGTCACCACCCTACCGGTCTCCCTGGCTGCCTTGATTACCAAATCCCTATCTATGGGCTTTATTGAGGACATATTTATCACACGTGCATCTATGCCCTTTGCCTTGAGTATGTCGGCGGCCTTCAAGGAAAAGTTTATCATCGCGCCATAAGCAAGAATGGTTATGTCGCTCCCATCCTTCAAGGTAACCCCCTTTCCGAGCCTGAATTCATAACCCCGATCATTGACAACCTCGAATTTCTCCCTTGATAGCCGAACATAAAACGGAGTCTTTGTCTTCTCAAACAGGTAATGTATCACGCTTGCAGTTTCTATGGAATCTCCAGGCACAACAACGTGCATGTTTGGGAGGCCCGACATGATACCCACGTCCTCCACTATCTGGTGAGTAGCGCCATCTTCTCCAACAGTCAGCCCAGCGTGGGTAACAACGAACTTGACGTCCAGGTTGTTATAGCATACTGACTGCCTCAGCTGTTCATAGGTACGAGTGAGGAACACAGCAAAGGTCGATGCAAATACCTTTTTACCTGATAGGGCGAGGCCAGCTGCCGTCGTAACCATTGACTGCTCCGAAATTCCCATGTTGAAGAATCTGTCAGGAAATGCCTTTCCAAATACAGATGTCCTAGTGGAAGACGATAGATCGGCATCCAGAACTACCAGATCATCGTGGGCTTTCCCCAGTTCCACAAGAGTATTACCGTACGCATCCCTCAGGCTTTCGGCTGTCATTGAATCAACTCCATATCAAGTTCAGAAATAGCCTTCTCATATTCTTCCCTGGAAGCGGGCGGGGAACCATGGTATTTCGCAGTGTTCTCCATGTAGCTGACTCCCTTTCCCTTCACAGTATTGGCAATGATGAATGTTGGACCCCCGGTAGACGATTTTGCCCTTTCGATTGCCGAAACTATCTCATCATAATTATGACCGTTAATCTCTATCACGTTCCATCCAAAGCTTTCAGCCTTTGCCCTTATGTTCCCCATGGGCATGATGTCGTCAGTGAACCCGTCCAGTTGAACCCGGTTCCTGTCCAGTATAGCTATGAGATGGCTGAGTTTGTACTTTGATCCTGCCATCATGGATTCCCATACATTTCCCTCTTCTATTTCGCCATCCCCAAGAATGACATATACATGATAATCTCTGCGATCCAGCTTGCCTGCGAGAGCCATTCCGACACCGATGCCGAGACCCTGCCCCAGGGACCCGGTTGAGGTTTCAACACCGGGAACGCCCCGATGTACGTGCCCTTCCAGTTTGGAACTGAGCTTTCGGAATCCGGAAAGAAGCGAGGTCGGGAAAAATCCACGCTCCGCAAGCGTTGCGTAAAGTCCGGGGGAAGCGTGTCCCTTGCTCATGACCAGCCTGTCTCTTCCCGGATCATCCGGTTCTTCTGGGTCAATGTTCATCTCCTTGAAATACAGTACAGTCAGGATATCAGTTATGCTCAGCGATCCTCCTGGATGGCCGCTGTTCGCGCCATAAACCATTTCAATGATATCGTGCCTTATCTTGTTCGCGATTTTCTTGAGATCCACATTACTATAATCCATAACTTCTGCCCCTTTTGTATAATAGTAGAATTGAAAAATTATACATCTGCATACTCGTATTCAAAGCTCGGTTAAAAAAGTTTTTTCAATGAAGCCATAACAAACAATTGCTTGAATGGTTTTTCTTGCTACGAGGCTACCTGACTATATCTATGCCGCTGTCCCCTTCTTTTCCGCTTCCGCCAAGTAATTCGTTTATAACTTCAGAGGACACTCCGGTAACAACAAGCATGACCTGCACCTTTGATTCAAGCGAAGGGTCTATATTTATGCCCAGAATGATCTTTGTCGACTTATTAGAAACAGCCTTGATCATCTCGGATGCTATGCTTGCCTCCTGTATCTGCAGGTCCTTTCCGCCGGTTATGTTTATTATCACCCCAGAAGCTGTGGAAAGGTCCGCCTTTATGAAGGGAAAATCAAGTGCGTTCTGGATGGCACTCCTCACTCTCGCACCGGGATCGCCGTTTCCAATCCCTATGCCGATCATCGCCATTCCAGAATTCTTCAGTATTGATTTCAGGTCATTGAAATCCAGGTTGATGAGACCGGGTTTAGTGATCAATTCCGCTATGCCTTTTATGGCACGCACAATTATTTCATCTGCGTACCTGAATGCTTTCTGAAGGGAGAGCTTAGGTACAAGCTCGAGAAGTTTGTCATTGGGAATAACTATGGTGGTGTCCGAATAATTGATGACCTTTCTGAGACCCCACCTGGCATTTTGCATTCTGCCGCTCCCCTCTGACCTGAAGGGAAGCGTCACTATGGATATTGATACCGCTCCGAGGCTCTTGGCAATCTTTGCTATGTGAGGCGCAGAACCGGTTCCTGTTCCCCCTCCCAAGCCGGCGGTTATAAACACGAGGTCGGAACCCTTGAGGCGACGGATAATCTCCCCCTCCGATTCCTTGGAGGCTTCCTCTCCTACAAGGGGGTTAGCTCCGCTCCCAAGTCCCCGCGTAAGGTTTTCCCCAAGAAGAACTTTACCATTCGCCTTGGTCCGCAGCAGGTGCTGTGCGTCGGTATTGCACGCAATGAGTTCAACGCCTGGAATTCTCTCGCGGGCAAGTCTGGTGATTGTGTTTGAACCCGCTCCACCGGTCCCGAATATCTTGATTTTAGGGCTCCTCTTTTCAATGATCTGCATTAGCTCTTCGTCCGATGTAAGCGACGTATCGGATTCATCAGTGTTGATTTCGGAGTATGTATCCTGAGAATGAACCACGGATCAAGTTAAGCTTTCTTACTCTATTAATTTTTCATTTTCATGTTGAGGAGACAAAAGTTTATCGACCCTGTGCATTTGCATAATCACGTAACATGAAGCGATTCACCGGTATAATGCGAAATACGAGAGAAGACAGGGCAGTGGCAGAAATAATTGGCACCATACTTGTTTTTGCCATCGTTGTCAGTGTTTTTACTGCTTTTGTCGCCTGGTATGTTCCCACCACCGGAACCGCAAATGAACAAGCTTACCAGAATTCAGCTTTAACGGCCTTTTCTGAACTCGCATCAAAGCTATCCGGCGACACGGTACAGAATGGAAGCACCATAGTCCAGGATATTCCCCTGGGAATTGCTGGAGTTCCACCGTTCCAGCCCTCGACATCAACCCAGGTCTCTTCCGATCCAACTTCCTCGGTTTTCAACTTCAGCTTGAGTTTCAACCTGACTCTTGGTTACACAATAACTGGAAATATTGCCAGGAGCACCAACGCAAGTGTTAACCTTACCGGGAAGGGATATCTCATGGAATTTGGGCTGACAAACTTTGTTTCTCCGGAGTCCTTCATGATCCAGGATGGTGACCTGGTTACAAGCTACGGGCTGCCGGGACAATCTGCCTCATATGGACCGATGCCTGTCTTCATCAGCAACAACTCAAGCAAGCCTGCGCTAAAAACCTCTGCAATATCTGTTTCCGGTTATCCCGTTACGCTATCACAGGTCGGGTCGGTGGTAGTTACAATGGCTGTATCGAATTACAGTGCGTTTTCCTACAGTGTTGGCCATCAGTACCTCATAGGTGGAAACCTTTCAGTTGTGGACAGCATAAACGTATTTGATTACCATTACTATGTCCGAACGCCATATTCTTCCCAGTGGAATTATTCTCTGTATAGCTCACTTAACAGCAGCGTTTCCGCCTTCAACCCCCATCCCGCTGGAACAGCGTGGAAGGACGGAAATTTCACAGTGACTGTTGGAAGCGGTTCGATCAGCATCTTTGAAAAGAAGGCATCTGTCTCATCAATCCAGTTTCAGTCTTACGTAGTAAGGATTATTGGTACCTGATCCCACAGATAGGAAAAGTATTTCAATTTCCGACCGTTATAATTTTGGTTTTAATGGATGGGAATGAATTTAGCCTAACAATTGGTAATCTGCTGGAGACTGCTGCTGACAATAGCCCGAATCAGATAATATCGTACAAGGGCAAGGAGAATTATACATATAGAAAATTCTATGAGAGGGTAAACTCACTGGCAAGGGCACTCGTGGAACTTGGTGTGAGGAAAGGTGACCGGATCGGGTTCATAGACTGGGATACAAACAGGTTCATGGAGGCCTATTACGCCGTTCCAATGTCCGGGGCAACATTGCATACTGTGAACATAAGATATACACCTGAACTCATATTCTATACAATGCAGCATGCAGAGGACAAGGTGGTTTTTGTCCGAGACGAATTCCTGCCGATACTGGAAAGAGCTGCCGAAGCCTTCGATTTTGTCGAAAAATGGGTCATTTATTCCGAATCTGGGAAATTCAAGACAATCCTGCCTAATTCGTACAATTATGATGACCTTATCAATGGGAAGCATAATGCACAGCTCCCGCCTGCAGACGAAAATGACGTGGCCACCACTTTCTATACATCTGGCACGACCGGGCTTCCCAAGGGCGTATCTTTCACGCAAAGGCAGTTGATTCTTCATACGCTCGGTGCTGCTGCTTCACTGTCAAACCAGCCAGTCAACCTAGGAAGCACCGATGTTATGATGCCCCTGGTTCCCATGTTTCATGTCCACTCGTGGGGGGTACCCTATATAGCACTCATGAAGGGCATGAAATACGTTCTTCCTGGAAAATACGACGTGCTGGAAATACTGAAGACAATAAAGTCACAGGGAGTCACAGTTTCCTTGATGGTGCCAACCATTCTCTACATGCTTGTATCACATCCGGAAGCCAGGAACTACCTGGAGGGAGCGAACCTTAGGGTCGTGATAGGGGGCTCCGCACTTCCAAGAGGGTTGGCTGAGAAAGCCCGGCAACTCGGCATACAGACCACCACAGGCTATGGAATGTCCGAGACCTGCCCCATACTTACCATATCTACCTTCACCTCTGAGGTCCAGAAGCTGCCGGAAGCTGAACAATTTGATTACAGGCTTAAGGCTGGAGTTCCCATCGGCATGGTTAACCTGAAAGTAGTCGATAAGACTGGAAAGAGCGTTCCCAAAGATGGAAAGACCATCGGGGAGATTATCGCCAAGGCACCATGGCTTACCAATGGATACGTGAAGGATGAGGAGAACACAAAAAAACTCTGGAAGGACGGATGGATGCATACGGGAGATCTTGGAACCCTTGACCAGAGAGGATATCTCAGTGTTGTGGACAGGGAAAAGGATGCCGTGAAATCTGGAGGGGAATTCATACCTACCCTGATCATAGAGGATGCCATTAGCACATGCAAGGGTGTCAGGGAAGTGGCGGTAATTGGAAAGGCACATCCCAAGTGGGGAGAAAGGCCGGTTGCATACGTTTCCTCCGAACCCGATCTTAAGGGAAGCGATATCAACAAACACCTCGAGATGCTTGTTGAGTCCGGCAAGATAGCCAAGTTCTGGATCCCTGATGAATACATCTTTGTAAAGGAATTTGCCAAAACCAGCACAGGGAAGATTGACAAGAAAGTCCTGAGGGAAATGCTCTCCTCGTCTCAGTGAGAGTATTATACAATCCCCACACTTTTTTGCTATAAAAATATTTATAACCTAAGGTGATGATTGGCTGTGATCCTTTTCTATGTCAATATGGCATTTATCGGCCTTGCCGTGATTTCCATTATATATTATCTTGTTAATAGTTATCATTCGATAAATTACAGGCAGCCTACGGGGACAAATCCTGTCAACCCCGATAGCGTTACTGCCCTCATACCCGTGTACAATGAGGATCCAGAGATCTTTGCCAGAGTCATATCAGCGGTGAAGAAACAGGGGATAAAATTTGTGGTAGTCGGAGACTCCTCATTTGACCCTTACAGAAAGATCACTGATGAAAATGGCGGGACCTTTATCTACCTCCCGAAACATGGTGGAAAGAGGAAAGCTGTTTCGGAAGGCATAAGAGAAATAACAACCGATTTTGTATTGCTAGTAGATAGTGATACAATTATACCTGCAAATACCGTAAGCAGCATGCTGTCTAAATTTGACCCGGATGTCGGTGGAATTGGTGCTAACCTGTCGGTCAGCAGGGACGGTAACTGGATTTCATACAGTGCTGAATTCGTGGAACGATCAAGAGAGGTACTGTTCAGGTCCCTTTCCTCCCACGGCAGTGTAATGCTTCTGGATGGAGCCTGCGCCATGTACAGGACTTCCCTGGTCAAACCCTTCATCCTCTCCCGAGAATATACCGATCATCGCGTTTTCGGCAAAAAAAGCCAGTTGGGGGACGACAGGCAGCTTACCGGATTCATAATAAGATCGGACTACAGGGCCATCAAGGATTTTGACGTTGCAGTAGAGGTAACGGCACCAAAAACAGTAGGAAAGCTTGTAAGGCAGAACATAAGATGGGCCAGGTCAAACTGGGTCAATTTCTTCAGGGAACTGTTCAACGGGACCGCGAAGAAAGCCGGGAAGTTCTATACCTTCGACCTTTTGTACACATACATGCTTCCAATAATATTCCTTGGAATAGGTTCTGCTCAGGTATACCTGTTCTTTCATATAGATTACCACTTCCTCGTCCACCATCTCACGTATGTACCATCTCTTACTGCGCTCCTGTCCAGAATGACCGATGTTCGGGCCGTCTATTTCCTCCGGCTACTCCTGACGGCTGTTAACTACGTTTCTACCGCCGTATTTACACTTGCTATTGCGTTCCGGATCAACAGGGAGAGGCTTAAGACCCTTGCATACGGATCTATAGCGATGGCAGTAATGCTCACCACGACTATCTATGGCCTGCTTACAATATGGAAACAAAATGGTTGGATGACAAGATAAGCCAACCCGATTTATGATGGGTTGTAAACCATTTTTACCTCTTTGACTGCGAAATCGATGTTCGGGAATTTCTCCTTCACCTCACGCATTATTTTTGTCATGCGCATCACGAAGAGTTCTCCCGCGAAGAAATGTATGTTCAGTATTCCAGCCGACCATTCAGACCATCTTCTCAGGTAGAACAGGTGCTCGTCTATCATAAGCTGGCTGATGTAACTGGACAGCTTGTCACCGAAGAATGCACGGTAAATCTTGTAATTTTTCATTGTGGTTATATACTTGCTTTCCGCAGTGCCTATGAAGGTTGTATCGGTGATGATTTCAGGGGTTTTGCTCCCGCTGTAAATTGCATAAACATAATCCTCCAGGTTGTTAACATGAGGAAGCTTGGACTCGCGTTTCCAGTTGGTTGAATGATCGCTGTAAGCAAGTATTCCTCCCATGGATTCTGCATGCTGGACTTCTATCACGATCTCATATACGCTCTGCCTCAGGTGAAGTACGCGGAGCATTGAGAGAAAACCATTGGACTTGCCAAGGTATTCCGCATAAAGATCTATATTTGACTGGCCCGAATCTGCCTTAGACAGCAGGATGTCAGAAATCATTTTCCTCTGTGAGCTTATAAATCTGAATGGCTGTACGTATACGCCATTTTCGATCAAACCTGGGTCGAAAACAATGCTCTCCACCTCCTTCAGAAGTGATGTGTACTGGGAAAGCAGGTCAAGATTCTTGATATCAGATATCTCCCACGTTTCATTATTCAATTCTGCTCCATTGGCCTTCAGAGCAGCGATTACCTGATTCTGGTTTTCCTTGGGGATCCTCTGCTCAGGCATAAAGACCTTTATAGTTATCTTGTTGTCCGGAGTGGCAAATGGAACAACCACAAGGCTGAGGCCGTATTTTCTGCTGAGCTCGCTTGCACTGTCATTGAAAACCCCCTTCATGTATAGCTGTGAATCAAACACTTCGTCAACATCTTCAATTTCCATTTTTATCAGCTAAATGATGTTCTGACATGATTATAATGTTTTGCTTGTCGGCATGACTGCAACTCTTTACAGTGGCCCATCTGGTTGAACGCCAAAATCAGGTTTTGCGTGACCGCTATTTTCTGACACATGTTATCCTGTGGAGATGGATTCAAAATTAGGCGATGTGCTGCAACCAGGTGTTTAAAAGTGACCTACTCTCACAGCTTTCCCTGGAAACTTCCCACTTCAAAGATTGCCGTAGGAATATTCATGGGCTTGAATTCCCCTCGGCCCGAAGGTTCTCTGTCCCTCATGCCAAGCCACCTGACTTTACGGCTGCAGGCACGCATGAATCAATGCATGATCCAACCCGTTTCACTTCTGTCTGCTGGCAGACAGTGAACTAAGTTGAGAGAAATAATAGAGTTCTGCTTGCTTTCATCTCCTATCTTGCAAAATGGGGATCCGCTCCCGCAACCTTTAAAAGTCCTATGCCAGATTCCATTTGGAATTAGGGTTTGCAGAACCAGCGTTCCCTCTTTCTATCCAGACGCATTTTTTTCTGCCCAATGAAAAATATTTAAGCTGACACAGCAATAATCATTCATGCCTGTCTCTCCAATAGAATACCGTTACGGAAGGAACGAAATAAAGTCCATATTCACAGATGAGTCTAGATTACGCTATATGCTCCGTGTTGAAAGCGCACTTGCCTACGGTGAGTGGAAAAACGGACTTATTCCAGAAAAGGCGTACAGGGATATCTCTGACGCTGTTTCCAGCGGCAGGGTGAAGATCAGCAGGGTCAATGAAATTGAGAAAGAAACAAAACACGATGTGATGGCTATGATACGTGCGCTGACTGAGCAGTGCGACACAGGGGGAGCTTACGTTCACTATGGCGTAACGTCCAATGACATACTGGATACTGCAACGGCGTTGCAGCTGAAGGATTTCTATTCCTATCTGCTTTCTGATCTAACTGCCCTTCAGTCTGCCTTAATGGAACTTGTTGTCAGGCACCGGGACACGGTCATGGTGGGGAGAACCCACGGTCAGCAGGCAAGCCCCATAACTTTTGGTTTGAAGATGTCTGTGTACCTGAACGAGGTTGGTCGCCACATAGAAAGAGCAATTGAGACCAGGAAGCGAGTCCTCGTGGGCAAGATTCTTGGACCGGTCGGAACCGGAGCTGCGCTTGGAGAAAAAGCGCTTCAGGTGCAGGAATCCGTGATGAAATTCCTCGAGATTGGTGCAGAGGATGGAGCAACGCAGGTTGTAGACCGGGACAGATATATAGAGTATCTGCAGCTGATCTCTAACATTGCCACTTCACTTGAAAAGTTCACAACGGAGATCAGGAACCTACAGAGAAGTGAAATAGACGAGGTTTCTGAATATTTCGACAGCAAGAGCCAGGTTGGATCGAGTTCAATGCCCAGCAAGAGAAATCCCATAGAATCCGAAAACGTTTGCAGCCTGGCAAGGTTCATAAGATCGCTGGTGTACCCAGAATACGAAGCTGCAGTTACCTGGCATGAAAGGGACCTTACCAACAGCGCGCTTGAGAGGTTTACAATCCCTTATTCCAGCGTGCTAATTGATTATATACTTGTAAAGACCACCAACATCTTCTCAAAGTTATCGGTAAATTCAGAAAGAATGCGATCTACTGCATTGTCCAATGAGCTGGCAATGTCGGAGAACATCGTGAAATTGCTTGTAACCAAAGGAATGCCCCGGCAGGAGGCACACGAGCTGGTCAGGTTATCCGCCATGGAGTCAATGGCATCCGGAAAAAGATTATCGGAGACCATCTTGGGAAAGACAGAAATCCTGACACCAGATGAATTGCGTAACGCCATTAAGCCAGAAATGTTCATAGGCGTGGCAGGTGCTATCTGCGACAGGTCGGTCAGGTCAGCCAAGGAGATAATAAAATCACTGGAGGATGAAGTTTTTGCCCGGTGATGATACAGATTCAGAAATATGGGACAGAATCATAAGCCTTCTTTCCAATGAGAGCATGTCCATCTCCGCCATAGCAAAAAAACTCATGGAAACCGGTACAAAGCGAAACAGGCTTTTCCTTACGGGATACCTTGAGGCGATGGTAAGGACCGGAATACTGAGCGTGAGGGAAATCAGGCCTTCCAGAGTGTATTCCATAAACAGGGAAAAGGAGTTCGATATATATGATCAGGTTGGATCTGTCTGCAAGGAAATGGATCAGGAAAATGCGGCCGATCGTGTCCTGGAGACTCTGTACCTGCTCTTCAACAGGCCAATTTTCCTAAGGGAGATAGAGAGATGCAATGTTGATATCCCCAACCAGTACAAGAAGACAAATTCCGTGAAGAGACCCGAATACATTGAACGGCTCGGCAAAATCGGCCTGAAAATCCCGGAAAACAATGCTCTTCTGGAGCCAACCAGCCGGGACAGGAACTTCGCCATATCCATACTTATACAGTTACTGAAGAGCAGGGTAGATCTCGACGCGTATTCACCGGAAATAAATGAAGGCATCCAGAAACGGCTTGATGAATCCCCAGATTAATGCACACCTGCGTTTGGCCTTGTTGATCCGGCATCGGGGGCATCACCTGGCGATTGGAATTCGTAGTCTCCTGCCGACCTGTTAAACAGATTCCTTGCTTCCCCTGCCAGTCCCCGTATCTGGCGCGGGTACATGTTGTATGTATACGAATAACCCCTGACGCATGTTCTAACACATCTATTGCAGGATTCCGACTTAAGCGCATAATCCCTGAAGGACTTGCTGGTGAAAAAATCCTTGAATGACCCTTTCTTGAGATCGTATGCATAGGTATAATCGCAATTGTACACCTGCTTATCCGGGGTGACGTAGACAAACATTTTAGGAAAGTGACATGTCCAGGGCTTCCTGTCAACGTAATCCTGCAGCACCTGTTCTGTCTCCATAAGCGGTAAGCCTTCATGTTTCAGGTCAAGTAGGGTTACGTAAAACTCCTTCAGCTGATCGCTGCTCAGCCCAATTTGAAAGTTGGGGGTGGTGCTCTCATCTGTCTGCCCAAAGTCCAGGGACTGTTCTATGGAGTTGAATGATATTCCTATCCCCAAAGATTTTGCAAGCTCGGCCATCTTGCGCATAGACCCCCAGTTAAGGGTGCTTATGGTGGTGACCAGTGAAACCTTTGTCCTTCCTATTCGCTTCAGTGCGCTTATACCCTTCATAACTTCCTTGAAAGTCCCTGGCCTACCCCGAATTATGTCATCAAAATCGTTGTAATAGTCCAGGGACACGAATGCAAAGTCAAGATTCCTCAATTCTTCAGCCTTTTTCTCCATGAATGAACCGTTGGTGTTCATCACGGTTATGAATCCTTTCTCCTTGGCGTAATCAGTTATCTTACCTATATCCCTCCTTATGAGTGGTTCACCGCCGAACATGTAGTACCCACGCATTCCTGCGGAATACGCATCATCGAGGAGCTGGAAAACGCCATCCGTTGAAAGATCTTCCTTCATTCGCGGAGTATTTTTCCAGTAAGTGCAACTTTTACACCTGGAATTGCAACCAAATGTCATGGCATGGGCGAGGAAGAAAGGTGAATGGGTGAACAGCCTTGACTTAAGCATTGATCCAAGCGCACCCATATATCTCCCAAGGTTCTCATGCAAGTCTCCCTTAAACCCTGCGAATGGTTGGTTTAAATTAAGGACCGGAGTTTCCATAAAGAAATAATACATATTAGAATATAATCAATATACCTTACATATCAGTGCAAATAGCATATTTTACTCGTTATATAGGTAATTTATATTGAAAATTTGCCTTCCCATTGGATAGTGGGTGTTTCAGCTTCTGATCGCACACGAATGTTATATACAGGTATAAAATGACGAAACGTATGAGAAGGATGAGCGGAGGTTCTGCCTATTCTGGCAAGCTCCCACTTGGGTGTCAGCTCTGCGCAAAGGGCGGCAAGATGGTTCTGTTTGTTTCAGGGATCTGTGACGCAAAGTGCTTTTACTGCCCCCTATCGGAACCCAAGAAAATGAAGGATGTCATGTATGCTGATGAGATGCCGCTCAAGAATATGAAAGATGCAATCTATGAAGCGAGAATGATAAGCGCCACTGGCACTGGAATTACTGGTGGAGACCCACTGAAATACTATCAGCGAACTTCTGAATACATTAAAATTCTCAAAGAGGAATTTGGCAGCGAACACCATATCCACCTATACACCATCAGCGGGACGCAGAAGGCCATTGAGACCGTGGCAAAAGCTGGACTGGACGAAATCAGATTCCACCCTCCAGAAGAGATATGGTCGATGATGGACAGGTCAGTGTTCAAGGATCGGATCAAGTGGTCGAGGGACAATGGAATGAGCGTTGGTATCGAAGTGCCGAGCCTCCCGGGAAGAACAAAGGATACACAGGATCTCATAGAATTTGCGAGGAAAATGGATCTTGATTTCATAAACCTTAATGAGCTAGAATTCTCGGAAACCAACTACGGCAACCTGCTCGGACGGGGGTACCAGATAAAGAGCGACTACGAATCCGGCGCAACGGGAAGCCAATCCCTTGCAATAAACATGGTAAGGCAGTTCCCTGACTTCACTGTACATTACTGTTCCGCCGCTTTCAAGGATGGCGTTCAATTGAAGAACAGGCTAAAAAGGAGGGCAAAGAATGTTGCTCGCGACATAGATGTCATCACCAAGGACGGCACCATAATCAGAGGAATAGTAGAGGGGGGAGACGTCATAGAAATGCGCGACCGGCTGATATCCATCGGAATGGACCCTGCCAGCATACATGTGAATCCGGTAAAGAAGAGGCTTGAAGTACCTCCATGGATGCTTGAAGATATCAAGAATAGCGTTGATTATGAAATGTACGAAGTGGAAGAGTACCCGACGTGGGATGCCCTGGAAGTGGAGAGAGTAAAAATTTAGCGCGTTATTAACGATTTTCTATGTAATGGACTATTTTATTCCACTGCGCCTATGATAAGGTACCCGTGAGAACCTTCCCAGATGATTCTAGTTTTTCCTAAATCAATTGCCTGCTTTCCAGGTATGGCATAGACAAAAGTCTCGTATTCTCCGCCTTCTCCTGCAATGTTAATTCTCCTTTTCCGTGATATCTGCTTAAGATGCAGGATATATTCCTCATCGATTGTTCTGCCAAGATCCTTTTCATCCAGACCTTCGGCAGAAACCGATACCAGCATTGCACGGATTCCCCTGTTTATAAGTTCATCGAGGACAAGTTCCTGATCCTTGCGCCAGAGCGGAGTAACAGAAATCAGCCCAAGTTGTGTGCACATTTTCTCTATCCTGGTTTTCTGGTAATCGGATGCTATTGCTCCGGAAATCATGGCCTTCACCCCGTTTGCGGCGTATACCTGTACAATGCTCTCCAACTCATCCTCTCTGCAAAATTTTACGTCCAGGCCAAGAAGGCTGGCAGGAAGAGGTGATTTTTCAACGTTTGGGTAATGGTACATTGGTGAAAATTCCTCAGGCTTGACTGTCAGGGCGCATACTATTTCATATCCTGACTCCAAAGCAACCTCCATTGCGAGAAAAGAATCCTTTCCACCCGAAAATAAAGCAATCGCCTTAATTACACTGCACCCCGATAGTGAGGAATAATGCTCCCTAGTACTAAATTTGTTGGGAATTGTACAATCTTGCGATAAAGCAAGATTAAATATCAAACAATAATGGTGACCCGGTGTTGTTATGACATTAAAAGTTGGAGACAAGGCTCCTGAGTTTACATTGCCGGATTCCAAGCTGAAAATGAGAACTCTGTCAGAGTACCATGGTGAGAAAGTTGTTCTGGCGTTTTTCCCCGGAGCATTTACAGGGGTATGCACAAAGGAGATGTGTACATTCAGGGACTCTATGGCAAACCTGAAGAAGTTGAATGCAAAGGTTGTAGGGATAAGTGTTGACTCTCCCTTTTCTCTGGCTGAATTCGATAAGAGAAACAACCTCAATTTTGACCTGCTGAGCGATTCCAACAGGGTGGTATCAAAGATGTACGGCGGAATCCACGAGGATTTTGTCGGCGTAAAGGGACTCACCGCCTCAAAGAGAAGTATCTTTGTTCTTGACAAGGATGGAAAGGTTAGATATGAATGGATCAGCGAGGATCCAGGAAAGGAGCCTGACTACAAGAAGATACAGGAAGAACTTTCCAGCATCAGGTGAATTTCTTAACTGCTGCTTATTATTGAATAAATTTCAAAATTTTTCTTTGCTATTACCTTTATTTTCATTATCGCGTTCTTTTCCTGACTGCAAACTGAAACAAGGTTGCTGCTCATGGGGTGAGGGTGTACCATATTGCCTCCTTTCTCGAATGTTGCAAGTTCCATCCACCCAGAATTCACCACCGCAAACGCCTCAAACCCTGTGAATTCAAATATCAGCTCATCGCCATCTGCTGTTGCCATTATCGATTCAGCGCTCTGCAACCAGCTTCCACTGACTGATATGCTGCCTTTCATATTGGCTTTATTCCCTTCCCCAAAACCTGTCGGGTCAACAAACTCTTCTATTTTCCTCCCTCTGAGACTACCGAGATATGTCTGGGATCTTTTCACTTGGCCGACCTCGCTCTCCTGAAAATTAACACCTGCATCGGCAGCAAAGTTCATGGCGTATTCAAAAAGGTCGTCATTGGAGCTCATCTCTGAGATCAGGGCGCCAGATGGATCAAAGAGAAAATAAGCGGGCAAACCGGTCGCATTAAGCAAGCCCCATATTTCATTGGTGTTGTCCTGATACACAGGAAAACTGATCCTCAGCGTTTCAATTTCCTTAATCACGTTCCTCCTGTACATCTGGAAATCATATTCAGCAATATGGACCCCTACCACTGAGAGTTTGTTGCCACTCCCGATTTCTGCAAGGAAATTAAGAGGAGAAATAGCTTCAATACTTTCAACGTTAGCGTAGCTCCAGAGAGCAACAAGGATACTTTGCCCCTCAGGATTACCTATGCTTCCGTTGATAGTCGATCCAAGCATCCTTTCCAGCAAAATGCCAAGCATGAGTGAAAGGATCAACCAGGCCGCTATTAAACCTTAAGGGGTATGAAAAACATTTAGGACATTAGTACATACTCCAGGCATGGATAAGGATACATCAAGAAAGCTCATAGCAATTACATTTTCTAACCGTAAAGGGTCAGATCGCTGTACCAGACAGGATTTTGTCACTTTCCTGTCTTTCAAGAGAACGCTTCTCGATCCTGAATCCGTGGAAAAATTTCTCTCTGAATCGATAAAAGAAGGGCTTCTCTCAGAAAAAGACGGTTATTACACTCCAACTTTCAGCACAGCCGGCATCATTGTGCCTCTTGACTTTTCAGTAAATGTGGAAGAATTGTTCAGCTCTTCGAAAGACAAACCACTGGTGGACAGGTTGCTGGATGCGATATCCGCATCCGGAAAGATGACAAAAAAGGAGGCAATTGCAAGAAGCAGGGAGGTAACCGCAAATCTAAAGCTCATCAATTTTGACCTTGCACTCATGGCGGTTATGTCAGATGAGGGGATTGATTTGAAACCATTTCTTGGAGAGATCGAGGAAGTTTACTTGAAAAATAAAGCCTGATTAATCCTTCTCGGATAGCCGTTGGGCAATTTTAATCGCTTCATCCACATTCTCCATTTCCATGGCGATATCGGAAGCCATGTCATACATATATGAAAGTGATGCACGGAATTCCTTTTTCTCCTTCTTGTTCTTGATGTTGCTGGATATCTCGTCTATCTCATCAAGAGCCTTAAGTGCACTCATGAGGGCATCATCCAGGTCTCCATGGGTCCTTACGTTTTCTATCAGCCCTCTCCTGGCCTCGAAATAGCTTTCCCAGTCGCCTTCTTTCCCGGATGTTTCCAGTACATCGCGATATATCCTCAACAGTTCTTCCTCGGTGCTCTTGCGACCACTCAAAAATTCTGCCCTGGCAAGAAGGACCATGTTTATCAGGCTGTTATCACCGGTCTCCTTTGCAGTGGACAGTGCCCTATCCAGTTCAACCTCAGACTCCTTGGACTTTCCTGCATCATGAAGGATGTAAAAAATGTTCAACCTGTCTACGATCTGAAGGTCTTTATCCTGATTCTCAGTGTGAATCTCAAGGGACATCTGGGCATATTTCATCGAGTTCTCTATGTTTTTCGGCTCTATTGCCGAATATGCCTGTGAAATCTTGTAGTAAATCTCTGCCAAAAGTTCCTTGTCGCTATCCTTTACCAGGTCCGCTGCCTTAAGATATTCCCGTATTGCATCGATATACTTCTCTTTGTTAAGGAACCCGTCTGCGCTTTTAAGCAATGTAGAGATTTCGTCCATTTCGTTCTCCTTCGCATTGTTAAGCTGTATTTATGAATTTTTACGCAAACGATCCAGAATGGATCTGGCGCTTGACGGAGATATGTCCCTGGATCTCAGCATTTCATCAACTACCCTTTCCATTTCACTGGCGGTTGCGCCCGACGATATTGCAATATTCCTCGCGTGCAGTTTCATGTGACCAGACTGTATCCCTTCGGCGCTCAATGCACGCACGGCTGCAAAATTCTGCGCCAGGCCCACAGACGCCAGAACTGAAGCGAATTCCCTGGCATCCATTACATTCAGGATTTTCCTGGTTATCCTTGCCTTGGGTACAGTATTTGTCGATCCTCCAACCGTTCCTACTGCCATGGGAATCGCAATGCTCACGCTTAAATCCCCATTCGGAAGTTTACTGTAACTGGTTAATGGCTTGTACCCTCCGAAAGAGGCAAATGCATGCGCACCGGCTTCAATTGCTCTCCAGTCATTCATGGTTGCTACCAGCACTGCATCTATCCCGTTCATTATGCCTTTATTGTGTGTTGCGGCACGATATGGATCAATCAGTGCCAGATTATATGAACTGATGATGTTCTCAACGATCTCTTCTCCCCCAACCAGGTCTTTCCTGAAAACCGCCGAAGCATAAGCCATTCTCCTATCTGTAAGGTTCGAGAGTATCCTTAGGTTAACCCTGCCGCCTGTTATTTCCTCCAAGAATGGTGCAACATGTTCGCACATACTGTTCACGATGTTTGCGCCCATTGCATCTGATACGTCAACAATCAGGTGGACGACAAGCATCTTCTCTGGTATGTCGAATGGATAAACCTCAATGGTCCTGGCTCCAGCACCCTTTTCCTTAAGAGTCCTGCTTTTAGTGTTGGCCATTTCCACTATCTTGCTTTCCGCTTGCAACACTCTGATCCTGGCGTCATCCAGTGAGTCCAGTCCGAGTATTTGTATCTGCCCGACCATTATGGATTCAGACGCATAGGCAGTAAATCCACCCGTAGGTCTGCTCATCTTGGCGGCGTTTGAACAGGCAGCAATCACTGAGGCCTCCTCTATGGCCATCGGGATAAGATACTCCTTACCATTGATAAGAAAATTGGTAGCTACTCCCAGAGGGATTTCCATGACGGAGATCACGTTTTCTATCATGCCGTCTGCGACATTTTCTGGCATTGATCCAAAGCCACCCAGGCTTGATATTTCTGATTCTGTAAGGTCAGAGAATTTTGCGACCGACCGCAGTCTATCCGCTATTGGCAATTTATGCAGCCCGGGGATGACCGAACTTCTTCCTTCCATATATGCCTATAATATTGTTAATTAAATTATTATCCATAATCTGAATCTAACTAACAATAGCCCATTGAGTCTTTACCTTCCAGGTTCAGCTGCAAAGAAGATGCATCGCTGAACCGTTATCTGGAAAACGCGAAATATTACAAGACACCTGGCAAATTGAAACTAGCTAGGTTCTTGCGACTGCAAAGTGTCTTTGCCTCCTTGATGGTATATCAGTACGATATTTGCGCTGGTTATCGGGTATATGGCACTGAATGGTCACCCTGCCAGTCCTCAGTGAACTTTTTTTACCAAATTTTTTTAGACCTAAACTTTTTTAATTGCTCTCTGGATTCTCCATCCTGATGTTGAAGAATAAAAGCATAGTCTCAATTGACGATGTGTCCGAATCCGATATATCCGAGATTTTTTCTGTATCAGACAGGATGCTGAACGCACTGGAAGCTGGAAAAAAACTTGAAATGCTGGACGGAAAGATCATGGCCACTCTGTTCTATGAACCAAGCACCAGGACTAGGCTTTCATTCGAATCCTCTATGCACAGGCTTGGAGGGTCCGTGGTCAGTGTCTCAGACGTCAAATCCTCATCTGTTGCCAAGGGTGAAACTCTTGCAGACACCATCAGAATGGCGGAGTCTTATTCTGACGTTATAGTGATTAGGCATCCTCTTGAAGGTGCGGCCAGGCTCGCCTCCAAATTTTCAACCAAGCCGGTGATAAACGCTGGAGACGGTTCAGGCCAGCATCCTACACAAACACTGCTTGATCTTTACACCATGAGAAAATATTTCGGGAAAATAGACGGGTTAAGAATAGCAATGGTTGGTGACTTGCGTTATGGGAGAACTGTTCATTCGCTCCTTCTGGCTCTTTCGAACTTCGATGTTGAAGTGACCCTCATATCCCCCCAAATTCTCAAGATGCCGGAACACATCAGGGAACGATTGGGGAAGAACATCAAGGTGAAATCCAGGGAAAATCTCGACGAAAAAATGGATGAGTTTGATGTATTTTACGTGACAAGGATACAGAAAGAAAGATTCACTGATCAGAACGAGTATAACAGTGTTATAGGCCTTTATTCGATTGATGTGAGTACCGTGGGAAAAATGAAGAAGAATGCCATAATTATGCATCCTTTGCCGAGAGTGGACGAAATAAAGCCAGAGGTCGATTACCTGCCAAACGCAGCATATTTCAAGCAGGCATATTACGGGGTACCTGTACGAATGGCACTTCTCTCAATGATTTTGGGGGCGTGAATATGGAAACGACACTGAAGGTCTCTAAGATTAAGGACGGCACGGTGATCGATCATGTGCCGGCTGGGAAGGCTCTGAGAGTAGTATCAATACTCAAGATTGAAAATAACCCAGATGTCTCGACAACAATAGCAATGCGTGTACAGAGCGAGAAACTTGGACGGAAGGACGTAATCAAAATTGAAAACAAATATCTGAACAGAGACGATCTGGACAGGATTTCACTGGTCGCACCGGATGCCACAATAAGTATCGTAAGCAATTACCAGATAAAGGAGAAGTTCACAGTAAAACTCACGAAAACAATTGTAGGGATACTGAAATGCCCAAACCAGGGTTGCATCACAAATGTGAAAGAGCCTGTAAATAGTGAATTCTCTGTCGTATCTGAAAAGCCGCTGATTCTCAGGTGCTTTTACTGCGAACGAAACATGACAGAAAAGGAAGTCTTATCACAGCTGTGATTTCCCTTTCAAATCTAAAATTTTTATTTATTTATAGAAACTAATGTTCAACTTGCAACTATTTTCCTAGCGTCCGCAGAAGCCGCTGAAAGCCGCATCAGGTATATTTCAAGTTCCCTTGCGATCTTGGTATTGATGGATGGCCACTGGCTTTCTGAACTGTATCTTGTAAAATTCCCGGTGACGTTCAGTTCGTATTCATCGTTATCTATTTCTTTGACCCTTGCTCCAAGACCTTTCAGTTTTTTTATTCCGATCTCTGCAGCAGCCCTTTCGCGTGGGTACAACCTCGAAGGTTTTATCACAACGTTCAGGACAGCCAAGCCTCTCTTGATCATGACTCGGGCAAGCAGGGTGTGCATCTCCTGCGAATACTTTCCACCGAATGCGCTTAGTAGTATGTATGAATCGGATCTAAGTAGGCTAGTGTATATCCGTAATGCTGTTTTTTCCATATCAGCCTGTGAATCCGAAAAATCAGCGGAGGTTGTTTCAAACTGTGCTCCGGAATATCTTTCAGCCTGGAAATTAAAGTCACCAAAGGCATCGTCTCCGATGTTTACAACTTTAACCTCCATTGGCCTCTGTGAATAAATTTCCATGTATGCGACATCATTTCCAGAGCCCGATGCAGTGTTAACATTGCTCCTGTTGTGGTTCACGGCGTGATAGAATACCCTTGCCTCTTCTATTGGTATGACTTTCTTTAAGACCCTTTCACCGGCATTGCCTATGGCTATCAATGCACTGTCATACCTGTCAGATCCATACTCTTTCGCTATTTTGCAGATTCTTTCCCTTATGTAATTACCTTCTGTCTCCATATTCTTCCTAAACATTCGGTCACACCTTCCAAATATCCTACTTCTGGTCCTGGTTGCTTCTGGTTTTAAGCCCAGATGTGTTGCTTTCTGGCTGAAATTCTCGAGACCTGTCCATTACGGCCTTCAGTTCACTGTTCTTGGCGTCGATGATCTTTGATATTAGGCCACTTGACCGCGCCTCATTCAAGATTTCCATTATGGCGTCGTTCCTGTCGTTGAAGAAGCCTTCTCTTATCGCAAAGGCCAGTGTCTGTTCCATGATTTTATCGAGTTTGAGGGAAACTTCGTTGGGCCCTAGTATCTTTATCCTATTCTGGGCAACGTAATCGAGTGCTGCAAACCTGATAAATTCGGAACGGCTTGAGAATCTTGGATTGCCTTTCAGAAAGCTGTCGATTTCCTCGACTTCGCTCTCCGTGATTCTGATTGTCAGCTTTGTGTCTTTGTTTTCCAACCTGGTTTGCCTCTTACAGTTCATATATTTTACAATATATAAATGTTTTGTTTGTATGTACATTTTGGAAAATTTAGCAGGAAATAAGGAAGACATAATGTATACACTTCGCGACACGTGCTTTACGTGTTTCTTAAGAGTTTTTATAAATACACTAACCTATTACAATGTCATTCTAGAAAATACTAGTACATTTATATAATTTATTATAAATGTTAATATGATACACTCAATATTCTTCTTTCTTGGTTTGAGTTATTCCAGTAAGTATCCTATAAATGACAAAACTCCAAACAATTGGCTTTCTGTAACAAATACCACGATGAACAACCCTTTTTAATAAACAGCTTCTCTGCGGGCCTTGTTCTTTTGCCAAGGAAGCGTTAAATTGGTTGTTTGGCATAGGTTATATAAACAGTTACCATATGGAATCATTTATGTCAGATAATTATGAAGATTTACTCAAAAAGGCCTCGGGCATGCTTGCAAAATCAAACACAAGTGATAGCAGGCTTAAAATTCCTGAGCCTGACGTCATTTTTGAGGGGAAGTCGACAATAATAAGGAATTTTCTCGATATCACGGATCTTATAAACAGGGAGCCCCAGGTCATAGCTAAATACCTGATGAAGGAGTTTGGGATCGGGGTAACAATAAATGGAAGAAGACTCATAATAAACCGTAAATTATCTGCCTCGCAGATATCAAAGAAATTCAGCCAGTACATGGATTCCTACGTGAAGTGTTACGAATGCGGGTCACCGGACACTGTGATCCAGAGGGTCGGAAGAATAGATCTCCTTACCTGCAAGGCATGCGGCGCGCAACATCCGATCAAACTTACGAGAGACTCGAAGTCCAATGAAGCCGACCTTGAAGAGGGGAAGCAGTACAACATAACAATTAACGAAGTAGGGAAGTCTGGTGAAGGTAGAACAAGCTACAAGGGATATTCAATAATTGTTGCAGGTGGGAAGAAAGGGGAAAACCTGCGCGTAGTAATAAAGAAAATAAGGAACGGCACCGCCATAGCGGAAATAGTGTCAAAATCCTGATATGACCACGGACACAATCGTTGTTGATTCCAACGTCCTGATATATTCTGTCAGATACAAAACTGACATTGGGAAGCAGCTTTCTGCGATTGGCTTTAGTAGGATTATTGTACCTGATTGTGTGATTAATGAACTTCATGGTCTTTCCACTCGCATAAACGAGGCAAGGGCTGCTGTGACAATTGCCGCCAGGTTTGAGAAGGCCGCAGTGTCCGGAGCCTGCGATTCCGCAGTAATTGACCTTGCTCAGAGGTTGAAATGTGCCCTTCTGACAAATGACAGGGAGATGATCTTGACCGCAAAGGAGAAACTTCTGAACGTATACAGCCTGAAAAGAAAAAGCATAATTGGTGCCGTATGATCTTGGCATCAAATATCTCGCCCAAGGCGACCAATGGGAGGAAAAATCTATGAGAGAAACTAGACAGCATGATCACCAGCTTTACTTCGGGCTGAAATACATAAAGGAACTCATAGGGAATGACGTCAGGCGCAATATATCTTCGGGAGACCTTGCTGAAAAAATTGGAATAAGCCAGCAATCAGCATCCAGGCTAATGATAAGGCTCAATTCAGAGAAATATATAGACAGGACTCTGGAAAACCGTAAGCAAAGCGTATCAGTTACAGAAAAAGGTCTGGATTTGCTTTTTACGGAACTTGATTCACTAACAAGGATACTCAATATGTCAGATACGATAGAAATTGAGGGAGAAGTGAGCAGCGGGCTTGGCGAGGGTAGATATTACATTTCGAGAAAATCCTATATCATCCAGTTCCAGGAGAAACTTGGCTTTATCCCATTCCTTGGAACCCTGAACATCAGAGTGAGCCAGGAATTTCAAAACGAGTTGCGAAGGCTGAGAAATAGCTCCGGAATACATATAGATGGCTTTCAGACGGAGGACAGGACATTCGGAGCGGTCAAGGCGTTCAATGCAGACATAATGGGAATCCCGTGCGCTGCAATAATGCCTGAAAGGACCGTATATAGCGATGTTCTCGAACTCATATCCAGTGATTATCTCAGGGAGAAACTCAAACTAAGTGACAATTCAAGAGTTCGCGTCAGGGTAGAACTGGGAGTTCGACAATAAATTTAAGATCCAACGTCTATTTTTCCTGATTTAACTTCCTCAACAACCTTATTGAACCTTTCCGTGGCCTCTTCTTCTGAAAGCCCACACTCATAAAGTTCCATGTATATTTCATATGGCTCCTCGCTATCATAATTCTCCTGCCTGTCCTGGAAAATCTTAGTGTATCCGCAAGTCCTGTCACCATCAAAATTGAGCTTGTAATAAAGCTCAACGGTGACATTTTTCTCCAATATGTTCTCATTTTTTCTGACGAGTTCATTCATGTTAGATCCTCAGTATGTGGTCATATATAATTGTCCAGTCCGTGATCCCATGCTTCCCTGAGTTCCTCTACCCCGAGATTCACGTAGTTCAGGCTCACGTCGTCTATAATAACTCTGTCTCCACCAGTTCTGCCCAGCTTCACCAGGTTGACATCAGTAAAGCACTTTGAAAACTCCTCATAGTCTTTTTCCTTAACCTCGGCAATTATCCTGTTTCCAGCTTCAGAGAATAATTTCTGCGTTATCCGGCCATGTGATACATCACTGAGGTCTATTGAAAAACCTATCCCTCTCCCGAATGACATCTCGAATGCAGTCATTGCAATGCCCCCTCCTGATACATCGTGGGCCGATACCACCAATCCGCGGCGGAAGGCTGCTATGAATCCAGAATAAATCCTGGATAGCTCGTCGACATCGACACTTGGCGCATCGTATGAAGTGACACCGCTATAAATGCTGTAGAGGCTTCCAGATAGATCTGGAGGGCTGTTACCGATGAGCACCACAATGTTTCCGGCACCCTTGAATTCTGAACTCAGTGCCGCTGTAACATTCTCACATATCCCAGTGAAGAGGATTGTGGGAGTCGGGATGATGCTGGAGCTGCTCGATCCATTATACAGACTAACGTTCCCTGCGACAACCGGCAGCTTGAATTTCCTGCAAAAATCGCCAATGGCACGTACCGATTCGACGAACTCTCCCATCGAATCCGGTTTTTCTGGGTCCCCAAAGTTCAGGGAATCTACGATCGAATGCGGGATCGATCCGGAAACCACTATATTCCTGAAGCCTTCAGAGAGAGCCGCAAGAGTGCCGTTATAAGGGTTCAGCGAGACCATCCTCGGTGCGGTTCCTATGGACAGGGCAAGCCCCTTCATGCTCTCTTCAAGCGGCTTTATTATGGCGCAGTCGGAATGAGTCTCATGGTTTGGAAACCCTGTTAGTGGTTTAGATATTGTATTACCCCTGACGGTGAAATCGTACTGTCTAATAACCCTGAACCTGGAACAGACATTTGGATCTGATGCGAACTTCAACATCAGTTCGTTAAAATTCTGCGGTTCCCTTGGCAAGGCGGTTTCCTTCCTGTCGACTACTTTTGTTCGGTAAGGCCTGCAGTACATGGGACCAGAAGTCAGGAAGGGCAGGCTGAGGTCCATCTCTTTTCGTTCCCCGTTGTAAATAACCAAGTTGTTTCCGTCTTTAACCGTCCCTATTACCGAAAACTCAATATCCCACTTCTTGAAAATCTGCGCAATCCTGTCAAGATTTTCCATTGATACTGCAAGAAGCATCCTTTCCTGGCTTTCGCTGATCCAGATTTCCCATGAATCCATGTCGGACTCCTTGAGCAGAACGTTCTCAAGGTGTATTTCTGCGGATGTACCACCGGCATAGCACATCTCACCGACCGAGCTCGACATTCCGCCGCCGCCAAGATCCTTCATCCCATCGATAAGCCCCTGATCAACAGCCTCCAGTATGGAGTGAATGAGCGGTTCCTTAATTATAGGATTTCCAAGCTGCACAGCCCTTTTGTTTGACTCCTTTTCGCTTATCCTCACGGACGCAAAATTGACACCATGAATACCATCCCTGCCGGTTCTTCCTCCGGCGAGGATCAGCAGATCTCCTACTTTCTCGATCTTGCTTCTGATTATGTTATCTTTCCGGGCGATTCCTATGCATCCGGCGTTTACCAGCGGATTGTTGTCATATGAATTGTGGAAATCCACTGATCCTGCGACATTGGGTATTCCTACCCGATTTCCATAATCTCTGATTCCACCGACTATACCATTGAAGGTGAATCGCTGGGTTAACCCATGATCGTTTGTCGTGTTTTCCTTGATGTCGCCCAAGTAAATCGAATCCAGGAGTGCGACAGGCTGAGCACCCATGCAAAGAATATCACGTATAATTCCCCCGATCCCAGTAGCTGCGCCACCATACGGCTCTATTGCGCTGGGGTGATTGTGGCTCTCCATCTTGACAACATAGGCATGATCGTTATCAAATTCCACGACCCCCGCGTCGTCCTCCATTGCCAATATGGTATAATCTGTCTTTAAACCTGAAAGAAATTTCTTGAGATAGAGCTTGGATGACTTGTAGCAGCAGTGTTCACTCCACGCCTGTGCCATGGCTTGAATCTCGAGCATGGTTGGGTTTCTTCCCAGATCCCTGAAGTAATGTGCCAGCATTATCATCTCATCCCTGTTCAGGGACAGAGACAGATCTTCACTTAGTTTCTCAAGACCTTTGACAGGCGCACCTATGAGGTCCACCTCTTCAGTCTGGACTGTTTTTCTGGGCCTTCCGGGCATGTTAATCACTTATCTTCTGGATTGTAAATTTCTGTATGACTGGATTATATAGCAGCTTGTCTGAAATTTCCCTTACAGATTTCATTGCTTCCTTCTCGCTTCCGGTCAATGAGAACTCAAAAGACCTTGAGATCTTTACGGAATCCACATTGTCAAACCCTATGCTCTTGAGATTTTTAATAACGGTTTCCGATTCGGGATCTTCCACTCCATCAAGATATTCTATCCTGACAAGTATCTTAGGCATGGATGGAAAATGCAAAGGATGCATTAAACCTGTCTGTTCATATCAGGACTTAATAGCCTCAATAATGGGCTTAAGGGTACCATAGACATCATCGGATTTCTCCGCAATAGTACCTGTAACTATTATATCTGCTCCTGATGATGCAATCTCCCTTGCGCTTTCTGCGTTTCTTATGCCTCCTCCCACCAGGAGTGGTATGTCGATATTTGGCCTGACGGCAGATACTAGGGCTGGAGATACATAACTGGATGCACCACTTCCAGCTTCGAAGTAGATGAGCTTCATGCCGAAAAACTGGGCTGCAAGTGCATAGGAAAGCGCCTGATCACTATCTTCCCTCCCTATGAGATCGACTTTTCCCACCTTTCCGACTGTCATTCCTGGTTCGAAGACGAGATATCCCATAGGAATGATTTCTAAATTGAATTTCCTGAGAAACTGCGAAGCCTTCATCTGGTGCCTGACGATGAATTCCGGATCCGTTGAATTTAGCAGAGACATGAAATAAATTGCGTCAGCATACTTCGAGATCATGCTTGAAGACCCAGGGAAAATTATAACCTTGGTATCTGTACGCTTCTTTATCTCGATGATGCATTCATCCATCACGCTCTGAGTGATGCCTGTAGATCCCCCAATCATGAAATAATCTGTTCCTGCCTTTTCTGCATCTGCCGCTATCGAAGAGGATTTTTTAAGGCTTTGAGATGCGGGATCGATCAGTGTCATGTGAATCTTTTCCTTCCCGGATTTTATCATTATCTCTTCCAATACATTCATTTCTTCACCATTCCGCTATATTATAGTCGTTGGAACCACTATATTTGCCGTGATACCACCTATGACAAAAGCTGCAAGGGCAAGTATCATTGCAATTTTGCTCAGCTTCTCGTTCCTTTCCGGATCATTTACAATGTTATGTATGGACATAACGAATATAATGTCTGCAATAGAGACCGCAACAAGATAGGGATATGAAAATATTCCAATCAGGAACGGCAAAGGGGAGATGACTATGGCTAGTATCATGCTTCCTGAGGCAACTTTTGAAGCAGCATGAGCCCCATGAACCTTCGGGAACGTTGTTCTCCCGATGTCTCCCTTGATGTCTTCCACATCCTTGATAATCTCACGCGAGAAATTTGACAGGGACGCTAGTATGAAAAGTAAAATCATCGGTGACACTGCACCAACTGCCATGCCACCATATATGAATATCAATCCTACAAGTACGCTTACAGTTGCATTTCCGGACAGACCAAGATTCTTTGTTCTCGTTTCATACGATATCAGAAGAAGTTCCGCCGCTATCACTATGACCAGAATGAATGGGGAATAGACCCCAATTAATGTGTAAGGTATTACTAGTGCAATTGGCAGTATAAACACGAAATAGGCGTATATCCTAGCTGACCTTTTGGCAATCTGCCCTGATGGTATGGGGCGGTTTGGGTGGTTAATCATGTCTGTCTCGCTATCCAGAATATCATTCAGGATGTTGCCTGCTGATGTAACAAGGAACACTGAAACTGAAGCGATCAATACTGGAAGAACGTGCTGGGGCAACGCATATCCTACGCCTATGAGTGCGGATATCCATGTCGCAAGTAGTCCCATCAGACCATTCACTGGTCTCAGTATGCGAATCCAGGGATTCATATATTGCTTGGGTAAGGCTACTGCTTATAAATTATTTTGATCTGTCTGCACTCCTTACGAAATTTTGAGCAGGAAAGCCACTTAGCCTGCGATGTAGATGAAATCGCTGAGGGTTTATTAGAAAATAAAGAATTAATAAAAATAGGGGAGGGCATTCTCGAATTAATGCCCGTGGAAATCGATACCTCCGTAACCGACCTGCCCAGGGGCAGGGGGCAACTCCTGGGGTGGAATTGGGATCGAGTATGGCCTGAGAATCAGTAACCTCCGATCGCTTGCGATGGAGAGGATGTCAGCAAAGGCTTACTTCAGTACAGATATCACATCTTCGACACTGCAGTTGCTCTTTATCCCGGTGTTGGAGAACTCAGTCCTTCCTGCTGTCCAGCCGGCATCCCGCAGTCTGGATATGACTGCATTTATTCTGGGCGTCTCGATGTGAATATACTGTGAAATTCCAGTGAGATCCTTGAACAGGAGAGAAACATCCTCGAACGGCATCATGCCCAGATACTTGCCCACTTCCTTGCTGGCAATTGAATCAGAGAGTTCCGCAATTCTTTCCGTGGTTTCCTGATCGTTTATCCTGCCAGTCCAGACAGGACCATCATCAAGGTTCGGGTAAATCCCCCAGAGGGTATGCCTCTTGTTTACGTACCCGATCTGATCAATAAGCCCATCCGCCTTTTTCACCCCCTTTTCAACCCTGAAGAAAAGCCTGTAAAAATGAGAATTCCAGAACGAGATCATTGGGGACGCTGCACGGTCAAAGACAGCTGCACGATGTACTATGTACGAGATCAGGAGCCTTATCCCCATTTCATGCCTGAAGGTGTCGTTTGTAATATTTGCACCGTACCGACGCCTGGTCTTAGCCGGAACAGACCCTGTGAGAGAGCTGAGATCGGTTGCAGTAAAACCAACATATCCACCCGGCTTTACTGACGTAACTGCCCTGTCGACATAGGGAACGACCGAACCGTATGGATCAATGTCTATGTAATCGAAAACGTCTTCATCACAAGCCTGATAAAACCCCGTATTATAGGACTTTATTTCCAGATTGTTCATTGCAATATTGCGTAAAATATACTCATATGCCTTTGGGCTCTGTTCCGAAATTACGACGTTCGCACCAGTCTCCCCAGCCAGTCTGATTCCTCTTACTCCAGTTCCACCGAATGCGTCAAGCGCCATTTTCGGCCTGACGGCCTTTACAAAAAGGATGGAGAAATCCCTGTTCAGCTTCTGTGAAAGGTTGTAAAAGCCCGGCATCCTCTTTCCGGGTCCGCGGATGACGTAATCGTCCGGGACCTCCAGTTTTGCAGACTCTTCCTGAATTAGCAATTATGGCCCTTCTTCTCCCTTCAATACCCGCATGACTTTAAATGGGAGAATGTTCCTGTTGATCGGCGTGATATCAAAAACCCTGATCCCCTCAAGACTCCTTATTTCCTGCAGCACGGGATTCCTGGATTTCTTGTGGAGTGTAACTATGAGGGGTTTTGGTGACTTGAGCGTCTCCTCGATCTCTTTCTGAACGTTCTTTGTCGCATTCTCTAGCTTTCCAATTTCATCTATAACTATTATGTCGGCGTTTTCTCTTGCCTTCTGCAGGCTGGGAATGAGAATTTCTTCGAGTATCCTGGTGTCAACCCCAAGTTTATCAATCTTTACACGCGAGGTGATCACAGTGTCTGCAAACACGGCTTTCTTCTTGGTGAAGATATCGAATAACGAATATCCGGTCAGCTTGGAATTATTGACAATCTCTGTCACCAGCAGACCCTGAACCTCAAGCCCGTCCTTCTGCAACATATCAATAATCTTCCTGAGTGCTTCAGCCTTTATGGAGCCTACAGGACCCGTTATACCTACTTTGACTGCCATTTTATCCTTCAACCATCCAGATGCATGAGCGGGTAATCCATCTCCGGTATGTATTCAAGTCTCGCCACAACCTCTTCTCTTCCATATTTTATGCTGAGCTTAACCTTGAGCATCTCACCAGACAGTGTAATGTACTTGTAGATTCCCTGTCTCTTCTTTACCATCTCTGGGTCAATGCTAACCTCTGCACTTTGTACAAACGGTTGAACCATGACACTCTCCCTTATTGCATTCTCCAGCGAGTTCAGGTTGCTCAGGTTTATCGGTACCCCAACGTATTGATGGTATACTGTTCCCAATTTGATTCCCGCCTCAAAAATAGCCCGTTCCCTCTCAGTGCAGTTGAAATAATTTGCGGCAGGATCGTGCATAGATGACGTGATCCCTGAACAATAGTTAAATATATTGGTAATCGTAGATTAATGGTATCGAGCCAGATCGGTGCATAGAAACATATATTTAGCGAATTGTGTTTCAGCGTCTGGTAACTGTTTTGCCTGATGATAATAAAATCTCGAAAACCCTGAGGAGCGTTCCAGGATATGTTACTGTTCAAAATATACTCAGATTCATAGGCCTGGCACTGATAGTTATAGCTGCAGGCTTCTATATCGGGTGGTCCATAATATATAATACCTGGACGGATATCGGACTTTACTCGTTTGTTGCTCCAGTCTTTGTATTCGGGATATTAACTCTTATGTACGTCCAGGAAAAATACCACGGAAGCACAGAGAACTAGGCATTCCTGGCATCGATTATTGCCTTCTCCCTTTCTGTGCATAATATCCTGACTTTCCTAAGATGATTTTCATATGAAAAGAAACACTCTGAGTAAGGATCTGATCTCCCTCCAAGTAAGGTGGCAAAATTTACACCTATAAACCCATTAAATCCGGGAATTGCAAAATCTCCCGAATTGGAGGATCTGGTACGAAAGCCGAAAATCCTTGCACTGTTTAGCAGAAGAGATTGGGACCTGGGATTCATGAAAAAATCCTCTGGATTCTGGGTCATGCTGATAATGGAAGTGTTATAATGACGCGAATGGCGGGTAAGCGTGTCAAGGAGCTTTGAACACTCAGCACAGTCTATCAGATTATGTGCCTCGTCCACCAGGACCATCTTCTTACTGTGAGTCGAAGTTATCATGGAAAGTATTGATAGCAATATGGAAATCGTTGAGGGTTCATTGCTAGAACTTACGACATGCCCTGGCCTGAATACGATCACCTGGCTCTCCTGGATGACAATTTCATGCATGAAAACAGACGACAATAGTTCTGATATCAACTTTACTGAGTCTGGAATGACCTTTTCATTTGATAGTAGACGAAGGAAGCCATGCATGCTCTTCATACCCTCAGTGTGAAGGTATTCAGACAGATAATGCCTTAGAACCCGGATATCATCTGCAATTCCCCTGTCAAAATGAATGAGCATTGAGATGAAAGCATCTATGGTTTCGGGATTATTACTGGAAACTCTCAATGGATCTATGTATTCCCCACTCCCGACGTTAACAACCGTGCCACCCCCTGGAAAAATAGCAGCATCATACTCGCCCAGTGGATCGATTATGTATACATTATCTACGGCGGAAGTCAGTATCGCCCTTCTTACCATGAGTTTAGTAAAGAAAGATTTGCCAGAACCCGTTTCACCGAAAGACAGCACGTTGAATGAATTCCCACCGAATATGTTAATGAACACTGGCTTTTCTGTCAAGTCGTCCACACCAATGGCAATACCACCACCCTCAGGGACTGGTTCAAAATGAATCGGAAGTATGCTGGCTACTGACAGTGAATCCATCAGGTAGCGTCCATTCGTATCATTGAACGGGCCCAATGAGGATATAATTTCTTTTCGTGTGATTCTCTGTCTGATTTTCATTATTAGCCCAAGATATTCCAGTGACCCAATGACCCTTCTTGCGCTTCTGGATAATTCTATCGGATGGTCGCTTTCTAGGACAAGCTGAAAATCTGTTCCATACACCCTTCGTCCATTTTCAGAAATGCTCCTTAGAAGAGATTCCAGGGTTTCCACATGCCTCTTGAGGCGAAGTGCCCGGGTCCTGTCCTTCCTGTCCTCGTATTTCATTTCAGACTTCCGTGAAGCATGCAGCCTTTTTATGGTTCTTTCCGAAGCCTTTTCAGGCAAGGATGAAAGCGATATTCTCTGCCTCATCCGAAGATTCGTTGATTCCAGAAGTGAGCAGTACATACCTGCAGAGTCATAGTCTCCATCGACAAGTGAAAGGAAAGCGCGATATTGCGATAGTTTTACCTGTGGCCCGGATATCAAAAAACGTTGATCAACTAAAAACTTCTGTTTATCTCCCACTCTTTTCACTCAATCCCGATAAAAGTATCCTGTGATAATTGTTTCAAAATCCCCCTGCCAACTTCGTCTTCACTTATTATGTCCACAACGAGACCAGACCTCTGCAGGTTTTCTTTGAATTCCTCTGTTTCTTTCCTCATGGTGTCGATCTGCGGGGGCTTACCCTGCTTGACCCTGAAACTGAGGAAAAAGTATGGTTTATAAAAGATTGAATCACTTGCAAGAAAGGAGACCAGTCCATCATAATCCATGGAGTCTTCATCTTGCAATCCTGTTATATAACTGGACAGATCTGCTTTGATGGGCAGAGCCATTACTGTCAGTTCTGCCGTCAATTGATCTATTGATTTGGATATCGCTGAAGCTTCGGCGATTATCTCACCTGATTTCATCATTTGATAGGGCAAGCCACCTGCACAGATGACTGAGAATATCCTGTTTTTATCCCTGAAGATGCAGATTCCACTGCTGCAGTCCATGGTTATCTCGTACCTCAGCATGCCCGCTTTTCGATGAAACAGTGATAAAAACCTATGCATTACGGTTGAGGGCAGGAATCCTTTGTCAGTTGGAAAAAGAGTAAAAATGGATCCCCCGGAAGCAACTACAATGGAGACCAGCATATTGAAATGAAAAATAATTGCAGAAATGATGAAGAGAAGTGCAATCGCTGAAATCTTCCTTGCGTCCATTCCTCCGATCCTGGGGGTGTAATTCCTGACGTTAGCGGGAATCCTCACTCCTTGCCCTTCTCCCAACTGATCACCTTACCCTCCTGTATTTTAATTTCTCATTCTCGACTGATTTCCAATCGATGCCATTATGCGGCTGCATTCCCGTTCTAAGTGGACCAGAGTTTCCCTTCTCTTTGTTCCATACGGGATATGAAAGCATGTTTCCAAGATTGGACAGGCTTGTATTCCCGGCTAGCACGGATCCGGCATATCCAACCTGGGATGCGGCTCCAGATATTACTGATGCAGCGGAAATTTCACCATACGCAGATTGAAACGAGGCAAACCTGTAAATCATGGAGTTCGACATTATAAGGGTTGGAATAAGAGAGGCAAGGGTCAGAAAACCTATTTGCAGAATGAAATCGCCATAAAAAATGTGAACAAGAACGAGTAAAATAACCACAAACAACGGGAGAATTGCGGATTCCGCGAAGAGCATCCATAATTTTATTGCAATCTTGGAAGATTCACGTGTTATAAGGAAAATGCTGAATACTGGCAGCATCAGTGTAAGGAAAATGATAATCGCCTGCCTCACTATTAGCATGCCAAGCATGGCAAAGGTTGCAACGAAAAGCCAGCTAAGAAGGAAAAACTCAATAAGCGCATTGGAAGATCCAACCTGAGCTAGAGGGATTGAAATGTTGGAGGAGATGTTTGTAACAGAAAGAAGGCTAAACCAGTTTATGCTGTCGTATTCCCAGAGAATGCTGTATGCATAATACGAGACCTGGACAATGAACTGGCTTATTCCCACACTGCCAATGAATATGACAACTGAAGCAGAAAAGCGCAGGCCGAACTCACCCAGACCCACATTCCCTCCGATTGAAGATGAGAACAGGATGAATATGGAGACAGCAACCATTGCAAAGGCCGCAACCTCAAAATATAGGTTGTTAAGAATGTAATAGTAAAACCCCATAAAAGAAGAGTTCTGGCCAAGCAGAGGAAAGGCATAAGACGGTTGTAACCCGTACTTGACAAGGAAATACCAAAACCCTCCGATAAGCCCGACATACGCTTCATCCGCAAGGTAAATGATTATGGAAATCAGCTTTGGGATATCGGATAAGATGGACAGCATGAGGCCATTACCCTATTGCCACATAATTGAAAACTGCGTAGATTACCCCGCTTATTGCCAGTACGTAAATCAATGTACCAATCAGTGCGTTTTTTAGCCTGCCCCTTGCCTCAAATCTCTTGTTTTCATCTGTACTGAAGAAACTCAGTGCAATGGGTATCCATAGCAATGCAACTACCACGGCAGAAATTGACACAACAACCTCAAGCAACCTACTCAGAGCCCCTGACAGCTGGGAAGTGGATGAAACATAACTCAAGACCTCAATTATACCTATTTGTGATAATGATGCCATTATTTCACTATATTAATGAGTTGTATAAATTGCTATTTATGCCAATCTTGCATCAACTATTTTGCCTGATTATTTCCGGGCAGGTGTTCCGCATCACAATGGTACTGCATGATAACTCCCAATCGTCTTAAACAGGCATGGATTGACAGAATGATAGCCGGAGAGGGCTGTTAAGGCGAACCCATCTGACTTTTCTCCACCGTTCAAAGGCAGGATGCTTTCCGGCTTAAAGCTTACATTCCCTTATCTGCGTGAAACATAGAACATTTGTGCAGCTGGCGTAAACCGTTGTGCAATTCTACACATAGATGTAAAGCACAAGAAGAATTGCACAGTGACTCTTACAGGATACTAAATTTGAGCGGATCAGGAATCTGTCCTCGCCAGGCTCATTTCCCGCTTTATCTTGGCGAGTCCATCTAGGCGGATCTTGCTTCTGGCTTCTCCTTCAGTGAATCTCCTTTTTTCATCATCAGTTTCCACGGACAGTGAAGGAATGGCAGTAGGTCTTCCGTCCTGGTCAACCGCTACATATGTAAGATAGGCCTTTGTCGTGAACCTTTCAGTTCCAGTAAGCCCTTCCTGTGAATTGACGTCGACCTCGATTTCCATTGTGGTTCTGGTCACGTAATTTACCCTGCCCTCCATTTTGACTATGTCAGCGATATGGATTGGTGAAAGGAAATAAAGGCTGTCAATGCTGCCTGTGACTGCCCGCCTGCGGGCATGCTTGATTGCAACTATGGAAGCGACATTGTCAATCCACTCCACGAGCCTTCCGCCGTAAAGTGCGTTAAATATGTTTGTATCAGCCGGAAGCACCAGTCTTTCAATTTTTGTATACGAATCCTCCCACTTTTTTGTCTCCATGTATACTCAATAAATTCTTAGTTCTATATGGTTTTGGTATGATGTGGCGATAATTAGTTATCCGGTACAGGCATCAGGATTCATGGAACCTCCGACAGACATTGAAAAACGCTCTGCTGCAACCGGTGCGCTCAAGTTCGTGAAAGATAACTCCACAATAGGGCTTGGGACCGGAACCACTACCCACTATTTCATTCTCGGCCTTGCGGAACTTGTAAAGCAGGGAATTAACGTGAAATGCATGGCTAGCTCCATAGATACCGCAATGAAGGCAGAGTCCCTCGGTATCACAGTGATAGATACGTACCCGGATACACTCGATGCCTATTTCGATGGAGCAGACGAGGTTGAACCTAGAGGCAGCCTTATCAAGGGAGGTGGCGGAGCTCTTACACGTGAGAAAATCCTGGCTTATAACAGCCGTGAATTCAATGTCATGGTGGACAGTTCGAAGGTCAAGGAGAAGCTGGGAAATTTCGGTGTTCCCGTAGAGGTTCTCAATTTCGGAATTAGCTTTACCATATCAAATATAGAGCGCCTTGGAGGAAAGTGCAACGTAAGGAGCGACTTTGAGAGTGATAACGGAAACCCGCTGATTGATTGCTACTTTGGCGAAATAGACAATCCCACCATGCTTGAGAGCATGATTAAAAGGATTCCCGGCGTAGTGGAGGTCGGCATCTTTAACGGCATGACAAAGCGAATATTCCAGGGAAAAGGAAAAGAATATGTTTTGAAGGAAGTATGATGAATTAATCACTTCTGGAATGATTTAAGGCTCTCTATATTGTTGTTGATTTCAGCGATCTTGTTTGAAAGTTCCTGTATTATCTCATCCAGTATCTCATTGAAACTCTTTGAGAGCTTATATCCATGTATGGGCCTTCCTTTACCTTCCTTTTTCATATTGCGTTTATTTATCCAGCCTTTCCTGCGTAACCATTGCATTGCTATTGAGACCTCCGGCTGCCGGAGACTGGTTTCCCTCTCTATCTCAACACTGGTTATTTCACCCTTGTTCCTGATATAAACCAGAGTATAGGCTACGCTGCGCGGAATGTCTGAAATTATGAGAAATCTGGCAAGTTTTTCACTTTCTTCTGAGAGCGGCACGACTATCGGCTCATAATATTATAATTGTATATATATTTAACTACATAAAATAATTTATCAGTCATTATGCATGCCCTCCATATTTCATGATTTTGCAAGTGCTTCAAGTTTGCTGATTATTGTGTAAAGAGCAGCTCTGCCGTGTGATGGAACGTTCGGGTCGTTCGATATTTCATCAAGAATTGAAACAGCAGTCGCGCACCTGAGGTCCAGGCTGTTTTTCTGAACACCCATTTTATCCTTGGCATCCGTTGCACTCTTCCTGACATTTTTAGGAACTGACGTATCCTGCGAAAGGTCGTCCAACAGGAATATTACCTCTTCATACAGATTTTTGTCCAATTATATCACTCCATTATTTTTTTTCCGGATTCCTTTACCACGGAAAGCGCCATCATCGTCTTCGTTCTCTTTATTCCAGCAATCTTTCCCAGATCGTCCACGAGGAATTTCTGGAGCCCGGAATAGTCCGGGAATCTCACCTTGAGTATGATATCGTACTCCCCTGTTACAACGTATTCATCATCCACATTGGTATATCCTGCAATCTCCTTGATTATCCTGTCGACTGAATTAATGTCGGCTTCTACTCCAACTATTGCGGTAACTATCTTCTGTCTGTAATACTCTCCAAGAGTTCCAGTTATGTTGTCTCCCGTGGTCATTTTTTCACCTTGATCGAATGGCTCTGAATTGCATAAGTCTGACGATATGCACTGTTGTATGTTTGCCTTTTCGGTTTAGCCTTATAATAAAAATGAAGATAAGGATTTCGACCACATCTGAAACCTTCTTGGAAGCCGCCTACTAAAGAAATATTTATACGCTCTGGATAATCTCCTGATATTACCCGGCTTAGCTCAGTTGGTAGAGCGGCGGACTGTAGAGGGAAAGACTGGCAAGAAAACCGCCGTTATCCGCAGGTCTCTGGTTCAAATCCGGAAGCCGGGATTTGTTATCTGGTGTAATCCCTTTAATACACCAGTATGATTATCAGCAAGGCAATCAGTTATAATTCATATGGCAGTCTATTACCTGCTGAATCTCAGGCTTTTAGCCACACATATTATTTTCCTGGTTTCTTGTCTTCAGTGCAAATACCCATTATGCGGCTGTTATCATACTTACAAACGCATTGTGACATCATAAAAACAATCTGCATATGCCACCGGATTCACGCCTTCATTTTTCAAAAACTGTTACCAAAAAAAGAGGGATGTTTGAGGCATCTTCTGTCGTGAAATATACGACTCAGAGCTGCCATACGGCCTTTCCCCCCACCCACGTTCCAACAACATTGATGTGCTGGAGTTCGTCATCCGGTGCTGCCAGTGGATCTCTATCGATCACTATGAAATCGGCCATATTGCCCTCCAATAGAGAACCTATCTCAGGATTTCTCAATGCCAGCGCAGATCCCTGTGTATATGCCTCGAGGGCCTGTTCAGTGCTTATTCGCTCTTCGCCAGAAAGAAGACCCAGGGGTATACCTTCATGCGACCCCCTTGTAACTGCTGCATATACTGTTTCCCACGGGTTTATATTTTCTACGGGGCAGTCTGTCGACAACGCTATCGGTATCTTATTTTTCAGCATTGTATTGAAAGGATAGGCCATTCCAACCTTCCCTTCCCCTATGCGGTTAAGAGTCCAGAAATCCGTGATGGTGAAGTGGGGCTGGACAACAAGAACTGCCTTGCAATTTTTTATTCTTTCGAACTGGTCACTACGAACCAGGGAAGCATGCTCTATTCTGTGCTCCTTCCCTAGTTTTTCATACACCGAAAGGACATTATCCAGCGCCTTATCACCGATTGCATGAGTACCGATATCCATCCTCTTGCCTTCCGCTAATTTACCGCTGCCATATATGCTGTCGTTGCTTTCCCTGGCTTCTCCAAAGTTCTCTGGATTGTCCATGTAAGGGAATGATAAAAGAGCGGTTCTGGAACCCAGCGATCCATCACTGAATGCCTTGACACCGGAAATTCTTAGAAATTCATCTCCACTGGAATACTCAAGGCTGGGAAACTCATCGGAGGAGATATATGCATGGATTCTCAAAGAAAGCCCTCTTTTAAGCTTAAGATGTGAGAGAATGGCATACTGCCTAATACTGCAGCTCATAAATCCCACCGATGTCACTCCGGCTTTATTTGCTTCTCTCTCAGCTTTTTGAAGCATTTCTTCCCACTGTTCGTCAGGCATGTGGATTTTTATCCAGTCGTCAGCATAGCCGAACACTCTCTCCTTCACGACTCCTGTAACACTTCCGGTAGAATCCCTGACCAGGTCCTCGTCACCAGCAAATTCCTCTTCAAGCCCCATTTCTTTAATAGCGGCACTGTTCATGACTGCGGAATGAAGATCCACCCTGCTCATGAATACCGGCCTGATGTTCTGCACCATGTCCAAATCATCCCTGGTAGGCCATCTGCTTTCCGAGAAGAGGTCCTGATCCCAGCCATGGCCGAGGATCCACCCACCATCCTTAGCGATACATGAGATCTTCGCCTTCATCTCCTCTATGGATGTCATACCCCTTAGATCAATTATCGAAATGTATTTGCCGAAATCGTCAAGATGCATGTGTGCATCGATGAATCCTGGCATTATCACCTGGTCTTGGTATGTTTTCACCTCAACTTCACTTCCCATATTCCTGACAACATCTTCAAAGCTTCCCGTGGCACGGACAACACCCCCATCAATGCCTATTGCTCCGCATGTCTTCTTTGGATTGAAGGACAGGTAAATGATCTTTGCAGTTACGATGTATTTCATATGCCGCGTATCATTTACGCCCTGATTAAATTCTGTTATGTTTGAGACCGTTTTTACCATGGTCGCGGGTTACAGTTCCGCCCTGTAGCGGCAACTAACGAAAGATTTTTCATGATGTGGATGATATCAAGTTATGATGCCCAATTATGAGAAACTCGTAAAGAAGGAGGGAAGCGCCCTGATCATCTGGGATGTCCAGGAGACTCTGGTTTCAAGGATATTTAACAGGGATGAATTTCTTGGAAACGTGAAGAAGCTTTTATCGGAAGCAAGGAAGCACAACATTCCTGTGTTTTATACCAAAATCACGCCCCTGCCAGAGAGATTTGAGTCTCCGGTCAGAAAGGCAGCAGGGTTTGGCAGATTTCAGCCAGGGGAAATAAATGAATCGATCAGCCCTTCCAGCGACGATATCGTGATTAACAAGAACACGGCGAGTATCTTTATAGGGACAAACTTCGAACTCATGGTGAGGAATGCAGACATCAGGACGCTTATTTTCACTGGGATAGCAACCGAAATCGGAATAGAAACATCAGCCAGGCATGCCCAGAATCTGGGGTTCCTGCCAGTTATTGCTGAGGATGGCGTTTCCTCCGGAGATAAAGAAGCACATGAGAGGAGCTTGAAGAATATGGCCAAACTGATGCCAGTGATGAAGACTGATAGCCTCATAAAGGTATTGAGAGCGTAATCTTCCATTTTATTAACAAATGCTTCCTACCGCATACCTCTTTTTCCTTATTTAAGCACTTAAGCATTCGTCCATTTTTGTTTATGAGATTCACTGCACAATCTCAGTCACCGAGTTTCCCTTATTGATCCCGACTGTAATGAAGCCCGTATGGATGAGGCCACTGCTGTCGGGTCTTGTTGATCCCGGTCTTACTATAATCTTTCTCAATTCCAGCTCCACGGTCTCCAGGATCATGAATCCAGCATTCCCTGCATCAGTTACGAATCTCTCTGACTGGTTGAAGTTTGGGCAATATGCCACCAGGATTCCACCACTTCGCAAATATTTTCTGGCAACTGACAGAGAATCCCACGGGTTTGGAACGTCCAGAATACATGCATCGTAACCTCTGATTCCATGATCATCCTCCATCCTGCCGTTTACCGGATGCCAGTTTGCCAGGTCAAAAAACCTGCTTAGCCCATCACCTGCCACTTTCAGCCTTTCAGCGTCAGTGTCGATGGACGTGAGATTTCCGGTGTTCCCAATTGCCCATAGAAGGTGCGCGGTCAGGGCTCCGCTTCCAACGCCAGATTCCACAACATTGCTTCCAGTATGTATGCCTGATTTTGCCAGAATATATGCAGCATCGTGAGTCTGTATAATCTGTGCTTTCCTGTCGGAAACTGCAGGGAATAGCGACGGGTTGAAATCCAGGACCTGCCACATTTCCCTGTTTATTCTTAAAGTGTCTCCACTGTCTATTACTGAATTCCTGGCAAGGTGGAATGTTTTCCCGTGTATACTCACCGTAAAGTTGTCGCTATCAAGTGTGCCAAATCTGTCTCCACACTGAATTACCTTCACACCATAGTATTGACACCCAATATAAAAATATAGGACTGGACTAGTCCCGATCGTAACGGATGGCACATATATCTGACACATTGGTTCCGGTGAATCCGGTGATCAGTGCCGATCCGCCCTTTGACAACAGTGTATATGAATCGTTATCCCTGAGATATTCCTCTACACCAATCTTTTTGAGTGTGGACATGGAGCTGTCATCTATGATCGCCCCCATTGCAGGACTCTTTCCGTCAATGCCATCGGTCCCGATGGCCAGAACAGTGTAATGTTCCCCTGGTTCCATCTCAAGGGCAAAACGAACCGCAAGTTCCTGATTTCTTCCACCCTTGCCACTGCCAGTAACCCGGACTGTTGTCTCGCCTCCAAACACCAACCAGAATCCATGCCCCTTAAGATCATATATTGACCTGCAGGTTCCGGCAATATACGCGGAAACTGTGGTAACATCACCTCTGATATCGCTGCCGAGCACGGCAACATCACCGCATCGCTCTTCTATGAGTTTTGACAACCCAGCCACAAAGTCGTGATTCCTGAGAACGATTGTATTAGACACCCTGTTGAAGTATTTCCTGTCGGTAATCGCATTTGACGCACTGATCAGGTCATCGGCTCTGTAGCCGCACAGTCCTGAGTATTTTGTGATAGTGTCGTTGATGAACATCCTGTCAGCGGATGGAGCATTAAGGGGACCGGAGGCTATGACGGAAATGTCATCGCCTATGACATCCGATATTATGTATGCTTTCACTGTTGCAGGGTAAAGCACCCTGGCTAATTTTCCAGACTTGACAGCAGACATTGCCCCTCGCACCACATTCATCTCCCTTATGTCTGCCCCATTGAGCATCATGCATTTGCCTATGCGGGAAATCTCGTCTATGGTGAAGCCTGGCTCAGGCTCCTCAAATAGGGCAGACCCGCCGCCTGAGATCAGCACAAAAACAATGTCGGTGTCGTTCAGGGTTCCCAGGTCTCTAAGCATGGTTTCAGTTGCTTCTACACTCCTGGAGCTGGTCTCCGGATGCGTGCCTCTCAGTATCCTGAGTTCGTCAAATGTATTCTCTGTCTCCATTTGATCAGGCACTATTATGTCAGCAACTACGGGCATTTTTTGCAGGAATTTCCTCATGCCGGCATACATACTGTATGCCGCCTTGCCAAATCCGACAATGAATATACGGCTATGGGAGACGCTAAGGCTTGAGATCTCCCCACGATATTTTCCCATGGAGTTTTCTGGGCTCAGTGCATCAAATAATCCGGGAAGTGCTTCAATGAGGGATTTTCCATTCTTTCCAATCTTAATTTCACTGGCATTTTTCACAGATAACATACAAACTCCTCCACCTATGCCTGCAACTTCCCTTCAGTAACGATAAAGATAATAAAAACAAGCACCCAATTTATCCAAAAAAAAATAGTTCTGGTTTGGGTTGCTAAAATTCAAATGTGTTTCAATGTTCACTCATATTCAACGTCGAGCCCTGACATAAGCCACTTCATGATTCCGCCATCCGCGTTGTAAACGTTATCCAGTCCATTATCCATGAGGTATTTTGCAGCATAGTAGCTGCGCTCTCCACTGTTGCATATGAGAATTATCTTTTTGCCGCTGTGAGCCTTTATTGATTCCATCCTGTCAGGTATCTCCCCCATGGGAATGTGAATTGAGTTCTTCACGTGCCCCGTGTCACCATAATATTCCCAGGGCTCCCTTACGTCTATCACCACGGCAGACCCGGGTTCGTTCTCAAATATTTCGCTTATGTCAAATGGCGTTAGGTCATTTACCTTCCGTGAAGAGAATGGGGTCAATGGCATCAATAGTCACCTTGGTCAAACCGATTATCAATTGATATTAAAGACTATTCTTCAACACAGGAGCTACAATGCAACTATTTAGGCAACTTGTTCGGGACGAGCAAATTTATTATTGCCTGCTGGCGATAGGCATTCATGCTCAAGCTCAAGAATGGTCTGATTGAAGTCTACACAGGGAATGGAAAGGGGAAGACAACAGCAGCTTTTGGACTCGCATTCCGGGCCATAGGTTGGGGTCTGAAGGTATATGTCATACAGTTCATGAAGATGGGAACATACGGAGAGAACCAGTCCTCAAAAAAATTTGCTGAGAACCTCCGGGTAGATTACGTTGGTAAACCGTATTTTATTGCATGGGAAGAGGACATACCGCTAGCAGACAGGGAAAGAATAAGAAATATCAAGCTATTTCCACGCGGGAAGCCTCCCGCAGACTATGTTTCCATGGCACAGGATAGTCTGAAAGCGGCTGAAAGGGAGATGATTTCTGATAAATGGGACATCATAATAATGGATGAGATAAACGTGGCGCTTTACTATGAACTCATCCAGAAGGAACAGTTAATTGAATTTATAGAAAAGAAGCCGCAGAACGTTGAACTTGTATTCACAGGAAGGAATGTTCCGGAAGAGATCCTGCAGAAAGCGGATCTCATAACCGAGATGCGAGAAATCAAGCATCCCTATGCTCAAGGAGTGCCTGCACGAAGAGGGATTGACTTCTGAAACCTCAGATCATTTTCAGAATGTCATTTGTACTCATAACAGTGGCGAATTCTCCCATTATTGTGGCCAGCGAAAGGGCATGCACGGTTTCAGCATCATACTTCTCCCCATTAATCCCCTTAGTCTCAAAGGCAGCGGTAGCATCCGATACCACAAAGGTCCGGAACCCGAGATTCCCGGCCATTCTTGCAGTTGTCGAGACACAATGCTGCGTAGTTATTCCAACTATGACCAGGGAACCAATGCCACTTTCCCTCAGCCAGTCCTCAAAACCGGTACCTATGAAACAGCTGTTTACATTTTTTGCAAAGACCTTTTCCTCCCCTATGGGCCTGACTATGTCCTTTATTTCGTTGCCTGCCTGCCCTGGAAAAAGCGGTGATTTCGGATTGCGGGACATGTGCTGAAAAAACACGACGGGCATCCTCGAAGACCTCCAGGAATCTAGCAAACGAGAAATGTTTCCTTCCGCTTCAGGATTGTTCCTTTTACCCCAGACCGCAGAATCCCACCCCTTCTGAACATCGACAATCACCAGAGCTGTGTTAATGCCAATTTTTTCCATTTCACATCATGCATGAGGACAAGAGAATAAAAAGGATTCTATATGCCGGTACCCTGAAATCCTCTCCATCGCAAGTTATTGTAGATTCCTGCTTCAACAACCGACATTTCGTAGATCCCCTAAGTCACCCTGTAACTTTTAAGGGAATTCCTCTCTGCCACTCTTTCCACCATAGTAGATGCTTCCCGGGAACAGCAGTTTACCTGCTGAGGCTGAGAAGGTAATCTCCGAGCACAGAAGATACGTCTATCAACCTGTAATTAAAGATGCTGAACCTACCGACATTTGAGGAATTCTGGATCAGGACAATGACCTTGCCATGAAGAATTTCCTGCCCTGTAACCTGGTGAAGGGCTGCGGCAACCAGGATGTTCTGACCATCATCTCTGGACCCTATGATTACCTGCTTCGCAACTGAAAAATTGAATTCCAAAAGTGCCTCCTCGCTGTCAGGGCGTTCATCTATGACAATAAATCCCGAATCTATCAATCTCTCAGAGAGAATCTTGTCCTCCTCCATGATTACTACTAGCTCACCGTTTTCCTTCAGTTTGGTAAGATACTTCATCAACGTTTCAGAATATCCACAGACGAGCGTATAATCCTTAAGACCCTGAATTTGACGACGTTTCATTACGTTCACGATTCCACCTATTCTCCTTTCAATCAGCGGTGTGACCAATATAACCATTGCCCCGAAAAAAGATGCTATCCCGAGAATTACAAGGGATATTGTAAACAATCTTGAAATTGCAGTAACAGGCAGGATATCGCCGAACCCGAGAGTTGTAACGGTTTCTCCTGTAAAATAAAGAGCATTGATGATGTTTGTGATATGGGGAGAGAACTGGGAGCCAAGTAACAGCACCCCTCCGACGCCGTATGATACGGTGAAAACTATGGTGATCAGGGCACCTATGGACTCCGGGCTCAGTAAGGGAGCGGAAGGATATTTGAAATCTCTACGTGCCATGACCAGCAAAGCAAGCAGGATAACGTTAAAGGCAATGACAACGAGTGTCGGATAAAAGAATATAAAGCCATTGTAAACAAACACAGAGGTGACTATGACTATCAGCACGACAAGTGCCCTCCACGAATTAAGGGTCCGGTCGCCAAACCTGACAGCTATCCTGATGATAACCAATCCTGCAAGAATGGTAAAAATCGAGATTGCCCGACCTGTATCAGTAAAATTCTGACTGAGATGCAGGAAAGAATAGAGAGGGGGAGAAATTATAAGTGCGACACCGAACAGGAGTGCCAGCAGACCGGATGTAAGAACCGCTAATCTTAGCCTCTTCAAGTTGTGCTGGTCCATAAGTATGAACAAGAATGCCTCCTGATTTAAAAAGCATATATACAATATTTCGATTTATTCAGTACTACAGAGAGCAGTTTTAACACTCTATTTTTAACAGAGTAAACAGGCGGAACCGCGGGATTTCATGGAAAGATTTAATTTCAGCAATAATTTGGCTTGCCAATGGAATATTTTATCGCAATTACTCCTCCAACGGAACAGGGAGAGGAAATCATACGATTCCAGAAAAGATGGCCGGGTAACAGATTACCAGATTTGGTAGAACCTCACATCACTATTAAATCTCAGGCTGGCCTGAGCGATGATGAGTTATGGGTAGATTCGGTAAAAGGCATATGTGAATCATTCCCTATTTTTAGCGTGTCGATTAAAAGCGTGAATTGCTTCGGAACATCGGTTGTCTATCTCGGAGTTGAATCGAAAAAAATTAAGGAACTGCATAGTAGAATAGTTAGAGCCATTTCTCCGGATCCTGAAACTAGCAGAAAATATTTTGAACTGGATCTTTACGAACCTCATTTGACTCTGGGGGCGAAAGAATATGGAATGAGTGAAATAGAGTTGTCAGAAATGAAGAAACTCGCAAAGAATTGTCTCCACGACTTTCAGCCGTTCGTTGTTAATTTGCTGAGGGTATACAAATTACTCGAAAATAAGTATCAGAAAATTCATGAAATTGATTTAAAGCAAATAGGCTCAGAAAATATTTGTTGAAGGCAACCAAGGTGGATGTTGTTAGATACACTCAATTGGCACATTTTAACCCGTCTTACTTATTACAAAAGCATAAGGATGTGTACGTATCTATCGTCCAATTGCGTGTATAAATATTCTATCTTATATACTCAAAATAGAGGTCCACTTTTCTTAAAAATGACTTCTTGATCCTATTTCCCTAACTCATCCCTCCTTGGATGTGATATTTGTACTTAAACTAACAGAACTATGCTAATATTGATATTTGTTCCCGATAGATTTTGTCTCAATTTGTTACCACTTGTCCACAAATCACTGGTTTTTTATCCATTTAAAGAATCGATGTGAAGCTGTCAGGGAAAGACTTAAGATTTGCCACCTACTGTCTATATGGAGATGGTTTTATGGCAGAAGAAGAGAAAAAGAAAAAGCAAGGAGTGGCGGGAAAATCTGGCAAAATTGTAGGAGATGTTGCCAAAAAAGGTTCGGATGTGGTAAAAGGATTCGGTAAAGGCATAGTGAAAGGATTCAAGAAGAAGGACCAAAATAAGGATTAAATATAGCGCAAGTTTCATCAGACTTTGGTCTGATATCTTCCGCCTTTGAGGGATTCCTGACAGCGACAGTGACATTCTTGCGAAGGAGGTTCCCTGATTTAAGCTCCTTATGCAGTGGAACTGTGACGTTTCTGTAATTGTCATGACGTTGTAATGCAACGTGGTTCCCTTTTCATTTTCTGACAGTGAACCCTTGTTTGGAGAGCACTTTGACAAAATCCTCCCCTGAAACAACTGGTAGTTTAGGCATCCAGAAGAACTTCCTCGCCAACATCATGCGGTATGGGGTTTCCGACTTCATTAAGTAACTCAATGTATTATTTTTGGCTATAATTGGCTAATTATCTTCCTAGACGAGCTATGAAGGCACCAATATTTATAACTCGAAAAATAATAAAGACTTTCGCCTTGAGGGTGCGGACTTGAAAATTAAAAGTGAAGTGTATCCAATATTAGAATTCGACCCAGATAAAACATCTGTTACAAACCCAGAAACACTGAGATATTCTTTCAAAGTTCCGGAAAATTGTGTGCTATGTTTCTTCAACGATGTACTTCTTAGCCTTTACAAGAAAGGAGTGACAAAAATAATAGGAAATGCCACGAGCAGCATGGGCCGTTTCCCCATATATGAGACCGAGTTCAACGGAAGGAAAATTGCACTATTCAATCCTGGTGTGGGAGCACCCCTTGCCGCTGCATTTCTTGAGGAAATTATATCACTCGGAGGCAGGAAGTTTATAGCTTGTGGCGGTGCAGGAGTCCTTGACAAGAAAATTTCCGCGGGGCACTTGCTTGTACCAACTTCCGCAATAAGGGATGAGGGCACTTCATATCATTACTTGCCCCCAGGAAGGGAGATCGGAGCAAATCCTTCGGCGCTGAGAACCCTGACGAACACTCTGACAAAACACAACATCAAGTATCTTCTCACTAAGACCTGGACTACTGACGCTTTTTACCGCGAAACCAAGGAAAAGGTAAAACTGAGACAATCAGAGGGTTGTCTGACCGTTGAAATGGAGGCTTCTGCATTATTCGCTGTAGCCGAATTCAGAGGAGTTTCCCTTGCAGAGTTACTTTACGCGGCCGATGATGTTAGTGATGACATATGGGATATTAGATCAACCAAGGAAAGAGAAATCACCAAACAAGATGTGGTGAATCTATCTATAGAAGCGTGTTCGATGCTTTGAAATTTTTGGCCAGTTTTTGTTGATGGTACTGACGCTGAATCATGCACTCACTTAGAAAAAGAGGAAATTGAGCGCATCTTGCAAGTTTAAGTTGTCGCGAACTGCACACAACTCGCGATTGTGAAGAGACGAAAAATTGGCGAGAAGTCTGAATCCGTTCCATATTATTAAACGTCTAAAGAGAGAACCGCTCTATGGTCTAAGAACTGGAAAGTACAGGATAATCATGAGTGTAGAGCGAAAGAGTCCAGTGATCCTTGCGATAGATTTGGAAAAAGAGAGAACGTGTACGAAAACTTGTAGAATCATACAGGGCCCCACAGTCAAATATCATAAGACGATAGGTAGGTATTCCATTAAATAATTAAGTGGATACA
>JAMDAM010000019.1 GCA_023484805.1 Thermoplasmatota archaeon
CGCATTCCTTCCCGATAAACTGCTTTTGAAAAGGGAGCATCTTTTGATGGCATAACACTTTCTTCCGAAGACTGGCTTGTCTAACACTTTTTATCTGAATAAGACATATGATAACTAATGTACAGGGTAAGGGTCCGGATTAATGATCCAGAATTTTCCAGGTACCTTTCCACAATGCAGCCTGAGCAGGACGACCAGGTTGGCCGGGGTAAGATGACATTCGTAACTGGGGAGGATTCCTATATTTATATAGAAGCACCTGATTCAGTTTCATTGAGAGCGAGCGTAAGTTCGCTGACCCGGTGGCTAATCATGATCGAGAAAATATTGAAGGAAGTGAAATAGATGGAACCCAATTTAAGCGCTTATCTACAGAACCAGATCAAGCAGGCCCAGCAACTTGAGACCCAGATAGAACAGGTGGCAACCCAGAAATACCAGCTGGATGTGAGAATTAAGGAACTTGACAAGACCATCAAAGAGCTTGAAGGCATTAATGACGGGGTCAAGGTATTCAAGAACGTAGGGCCGGTACTGTATGAGGTGGAGAGCCGAAAGAAATTGATAGATGAACTCTCAGAACAGAAAGAACTGAGCGAAATAAGGATCAAGACGCTTGAGAAGCAGCAGGCCTCCCTGGAGGAAAAATACAGGGAACTGGAAGAGATTCTCAAAAAGAAGTACGATGAAGCCAGAAAAGGCCAAAAATGAAACAGACCAGAAGGAAGATACCTCAGGATGAAACCCCCCGTGTAAACCTGCCAATAGGAAACGTTGGGGTCGATGGTTACAGGAGCCCGATTAAGCTCGCCTTTGGCGGGAAGCGAACTGAGTCAATTGCAACTGTATCTGTAAGCGTTGATCTCCCGGCTGAAATGAGGGGAGCACACTTTTCCAGCATGCTGGGCCCCGTTATTTCTGAGATAGATAAACCCGTTGAGGATACCTTCGAGACCGTCCGGAACATTGCCAGGCTTGTTCTCAAGGGCAATCCATACAGCAAACATGCGACGGTTAAGATTGAGGCCACATACCTGAGGGGGTTTGAGGACGCAGATAGACTGAAAAGTTATGTTCCATACAAGATTGAGTATTCCAGCGAATCCAGATCGGATGGGACTGAGACAAATTCATTCGAGCTGGGAACAACAATATTCACAGCCTGCCCCTGCACAATGGAAGGAACGAGATCTATTCTTGCAGAAAGATACCCGGGTCAGGCCGGATTCCTGAATAAGATACCTACAGTCACGCACAGCCAGCGCAGCAGGCTTTGGGTCACAATATCCAATTTCAGGAGTTATGTCCCCGAACCTGACAGGATCATTGAACTAGTAGAGTCCATATCTGGTGGCCCACTTGCAAGCGTCCAGACCGACAAGGAATCAGACATGTTCGTCCTTAGGGGTCACGAAAATCCACGCTTTGTCGAGGACGTGACCAGAGACATAGCCAAAGCGATCTGTAAAGGAATAGACATGCTCGAGAGTGATGCCATAATCAGAATAAAGTCGCGGAGCGAGGAAAGCCTGCACAACCACGACGCGTTTGCCGATATTGAGCTTACTGCAGGCGAGATAAGAAAATATTCATGAAATAACGACGGGCTTGCCATGCCCGGGATAGACTGTCGCACCGTGGAACTGCAAAATCCGATCCCTGGATTTTTCTGCAGTGGGATAATCCAGCGTGAAAGCCCTGTTTATTTCCATTTTACCATTCCTGACACTCACAGCATCGCCAACAAACAGTGCTTTCAGTGAAGGGAAATAATAAGATGTGCTGCCCGGTGTATGGCCCTTCGTATCCACGACCTGCAGTCCTTGAAGGCTGAGTTTCGATACCGGGTTGACATCTGTGACCGGTTTTGTCCTGGCTATGGAACCTATCAATTTTGACCTTAGGCTCTTTGCGGGTACAATTTTTGAATGCCCTGCGATAACCTCAGCCTCAGAGTCCGGCACATATATCTGGGGGTGGAACTCTTCTGATAGGATGAATAACCCTCCGACGTGATCCGGATGATAGTGTGTGATCAGGATCAGTTCAGGGCTCACTCCAATATTGCGATAAAAATCGATGATTTTTCTCCCGGATCCTTTCATTCCGGCATCTATGAGGATGGCCTTACCTTCAAGGTTGACAGAGTAGCAGTTCGCAATGGTGCCGTCTATGAGTTCGATGCTATCGCTGATTTTCATTAAAACATCACCCGTCTATGCTTCTGCAAGCCTCTTTATCATCTTGACGACGCTCTGCACTGCATCCTTCGCCATTTCTATCCTTGCCTGTGCCTGCAGCCTGGTTTCGCCCGGACCTGATATTCCAAGAGCAACAGGTTTTGAGAATTCGATCATCAGGTCCTCAATTTTCCTGGCAGAATTCTGCATTATAATCTCATCGTGCCCAGTCTCCCCCTTTATGACAGCGCCCAGTGTAACTACCCCGTCCACTTCCTTGTATTGAAGGAGCTTTTTAACGCCAAGCGGTATGTCAAATGTCCCCGGGACCTTGATGGTCCTGAATACATCTACACCAAGGAACCTAGCTTCCTCAATAGCTCTCTCCAGCATCATGCTGGTTATGTCGAAGTTATATTCCGATACTACTATTCCTATTTTCATAACAACACCTAGTGCCTGTATGCGCCTGAACCACTGCCTACGGATCCTGCGTCCTCGAATCCCTGCCTGAGTCCCTGGCCTGCTGATTCGGTCAGCTTGTCCGGGTCGAATAAGAGGAGATAGACATTCCTGGCATGCTCCCTTGATCTGCGGTCACATAGCCAGGCAAGCTCCTTCCCGTCCTTCGCCTCATCTTGATGGACAAAAACCTCTATTATATGTTTTCCGTGCATCAACTGAACCTGCATCAGGCCAGTGGACGCGACCTGGGCGGATGCCTTGTCGACGGGCTTTGGTCCGGGCATCCCGCATGCTATCACAATGTCGCATCCCCTTGAAAACAGTATTGAGGATGCAACTGGCAGGTCCTTTATCCCTGGAACAGTGTAACGCAATATCCTGAATCCTGTTCCAATCGAATTTAATTCATCTATCGCTGATGCACCCATGTCGAACCTGGCAAATGTAGTGTCAGCCACGCCTATTATCTTCATAGCCTGTTCTCGATCTCCTCTAGAAGCTTTCTTCTTATCTGTGAAGAACTCTGGATTGAGTCGGACTCAAACCTTGAAACGCGCTCAACTCGTACATTCAACCCCATTTCATCACACCGCTTTACGATGGCATCAGTATTGAATTTCTGGTCAAATCCAAGGGTTATCACGTCTGGTCTGACGTCAGAAACAGTCTGGAAAATATCACCTTCATGGCCAAGGATGGCGTGATCCACAACCCTGAGTTCTGAAACTAGCTGCAGCCGGGTTCCCTCGCTGAAGATAGGGCTTTTGCCGTTCTTAGCAGCAGTCGAGTCCCTAGCAACAACCACGAACAGTTCATCACCCAATTTCTTCGATTCCTTCAGGAAATGTATGTGCCCCAGATGGATTATATCGAAAACTCCTGTAGCCATTACCCTGGTCATTCAACCACGAATCGATAATCTCCTTTCCGTCTATAAAACTTAGCGAATGTTCACTCGCAAATTCCATGGCTTCAGCCCTGGTCATTGAATTACCGGTATCGCTGAGCATCTCGACGATTGTTGCCGAGGGAGTAAGACCGGCTTTCTCAACCATATACGTACTGAGTTCAGTATGCCCTCTCCTCTCGCTGAAATAGCCATCCCTTGCGATGAGGAGTATCACGTGGCCGGGAGCCCTGAATAGTTTCGCGAATTCTTTTCTTGCATCGGGCATTCCCTTTGCAATCGAGATGAATCCCGCAAGCTCGGATATGGTCAGGAAACGATCTCTGTCCGAAATGCCGGTGAACGTGGACCTGTGGTTTATTGTCAGGCTGAATGAACTGTTCTTGTCGTATTTCATGTCATCTGCCCTTGTTATCTCAGAATCCTTGCCATACTGATTTCGGAGTATGTCTTCGAGATAGACCAGCCCTGACTGTCTAGCAAATTCACCCTTTACGGTGGTGCATATGAGACCGCCGCCATTTTTTCTCATGAAACGGACAATTTCGGGTGTGATGAACTGGGACGGAACAACTATGTCCGTCTCGCCTTCGCGGTCAGATGCGTCAAAAATAAGTATGGGTCTCCCGCTTGCGAGACTCCTTAAGGATTCGTCTATCATACGTGCTCCCTTAAGCATTCGTATGTTAATTATAAATATTTGCGTAATTACCCAATTATGAGTAATTATGAAATTTGATTTAAAAGATAATAAGATGGCAAATGTTACCGCACTGTTGATACTGAGACATTTCTATCCGGAGGACCTTTCCGAGATAAAGCGGCTTGAGAACCTGGCCTTTACTGTAGGGCCGTATTCCAGGCGCATGCTCAGGAAGATATTCAGCTCCCCGGGGGCATTCAATGTCATAGCTGAAGAGGAGAAAAGGATAATGGGGTATGCAGTGGCCATGCCCATGGAACAGGGAGTGTTCGACATAGAGAGCATTGCTGTGCATCCAGATTCTCAGAAGAAAGGAATCGGAGCCATATTGCTTTTTGAAATAGAGAAGCAGATGAAGCAAATGGGGGGAAAGGTATCCATCCTGGAGGTCCGGGACAAGAATGAAAGCGCCATCAAATTCTACAAGGACCACGGATATGAAATAACCGGACACCTGGACAACTATTACAGCCTTAAGCACAAGGAAAGCAGAGGGGCATACAGGATGGCCAAGAATCTTTAAGCAGTGCCATGAAGCGCCCTCTCTATTTCCTTGACCGAATCTTTCCTTGCCGAAACTATTATGCTGCGCGTATCAAGTGTTTCTCCCAGTGCCCTGACGAGAGGAGATATCTTTTCGATCTGGTCCGTTCTTCCACCCCTGATGGCCCGGATCTCACTCTTGATACGGTCCCTGCCTGAAAAGCTGACCGGAGGAATCACATCGACAATAAATGTTGTACTGTCAAGTGTTTCAAGTGCCTCATTGATAGCCATAAGCTTATGCGAAGAGTAATTGTACTGTTTTACCCGCTTGAACAGCCTCCGGTTCAGTATATCCTCAATTATCCCTGATGACTTTTCCTGGGCCCTCAGAAATTCCATGAGGTCCCAGTCGTTCATGATGAATGGATCCACGGGTCTTTCGCCAGCAGACGACAACGCGATGCCAAGCATATTCTGGGCAATTCTTCCCGTTTTGTGAAAATAAACGGAATTGTACATCAGCACCCTTGAGATAAGAAGTGATTCAGCAGCAGGTATCCCTTTCTCCTCGATTACAAAAGCACCCTCATCCACCCGGATGGTGTTTATTATCCTCATGTGATCAACCAGTCCTATGGCAACTCCTGTGAAAAAAGCGTCCCTCCTGAGATAATCAAGCTCATCGGCATCTATGCTTCCGCTTATGATGGAAGATATCAGCGGGAATTCCTTGCTGCCCTCCTTCACAATTTTTCCGACAAGTGCGGGGTCTATGGAATATCTCTCGAGAATGGCCGGAATATTGCTGCCAGAATATTCCCCAGTGCCTGAAATAATGCTGCTGCCAACACCCTGATGATCCTTGCCGTACAGCTTCAAGAAGATATCCTCAAGGCTGTGGCTCATTGGTGGGTGCCCTATATCGTGAAGAATAGAGGCAGCCAGGAGCACATTCCTGTCTTCAACATGGAAATAGTCCCCAATGATGCCTGCAACGTAATAGGTACCAAGGGAGTGCTCAAATCTGGTGTGGTTTGCGCCTGGAAATACAAGGTTCAGGAGCCCCAGCTGCTTGATGTACCTCAATCTCTGGAACTCCGGTGAATCTATCAATTCCTCAACAAAACCTTCCACTTTTATGGGCCCGTTTATAGGGTCCTGAATTATCTTGGACATCCTTCCTCCGGATACAATAACGCTGAACTCACCAGGGTCGGGCCGAATGTCCTGTCAGGTGCTCCCCATCTCGTCTCTGTCCCGCACCCCTTCAGCATCAAGAGTCCAGAATACCGTTGCTCCCTTCCGGACCTGGCGGAGTCTCCTGGTAAGCCTGCAGGGCAGTCTCCTTTGAGTCTGCCTCGCTGGTCCTTCGATCCAAAGGGACAGAATTTCACGGACTCCATGGGGCCTGGCAGAAGTCCGGTTGGTCTTCCCTGGCTGTCGCCCCCGCGTATAGACTTCGGGTAACAGGAAGTGCCTGGCTTCCCGGCCAAGTTCAGCCTGACCATATCCATAGTTTTGATAAAATACTTTTCCGAGGATTGGAGGCTGCGAAATTATTATATGGTAAGGAAACTTCACTTAGAGTAAAATAACTTACGGTGGATTTATGAATAAAGTACAGAAATACCTGATAGCCATCATTGTCGCTGCTCTGATGATAACGTCCGGGATATACGTCTACTCGCTGGAAAGTGGCGGGTCTTCCCACGGAAACATTGTGCTGGTTTCAGTCGCAAATCCCAATGGCACGATGCAGACAGTCAACCTGAACTACTCCAACAGCTATATGATAAGGCCAGATAACTTCACTGGGAACACCTACACATTCACTGAACCCATAACAAAAATTGTATCACTTGCGCCTTCCCTGACCTCAACACTGTATGGGCTTGGAGCCTTTAACAAGGTCGCAGGACTCGATCCATTCTCAACGTACCCCCCAAATTCCACCCTGCCAATCGCAACCAGCAATTCAGGCTATGACATTTCGCTTGAAGAAATTGCGAACATCTCACCTCAGCTTGTTATTGCGCCCGGACTGGGATATTATCCTGCAAATGAGGAAAATGCCATAGTAAACACGCTCCACATTCCGTTTCTGGTGATGAACCCTGAGAACATTCAGCAGATAGAGAACCAGACTTTGGAGTTTGGCCAGCTGACTGGCACAATGAGCAATGCTTCCCTGATAATCCACTGGATGCAGGATAACCTGCATATTTTCGCGGATCACCTGTCCAATTTGACCTCTGAACGGAGCATCTTCTACTACCTTAGCACGCCCGGCTACTGGACTGCTGGAAATGATACTTTCATAAATCAATTCTTCACCATTGCGCACCTTCATAACATAGCTGCCAATGCGAGCGGATATTACGTGGACTCTGGCGAGAATATAACTGCAGCACAGCCCCAGATCATCCTCCTTGACCAGTACGTAAACTATTCAAATGCAGAGGTTGAACCTTTCAACAGCACTCCCGCTTTCAAGAATGACAGGGTATACACAATATTCAATGACAATTTCTTCAATGAACCTGATTTCAGGGTGATATACGCAATAGGCTGGCTCATCTCGAAGGCCTATCCTGGTAATTACAACATGAGTGACATATCCCAGTTTCCAATCAATCTTCAGTATCCGCCGAATTACGATCTCTATGATGCCGTATGATTAAGAGCATTAGCGCGTTAAAGGGTAAGTCCACAGCTTCAGGCAGGATTAAGGATATCCTGTGGATATTCATAATCGCTGTCATCCTCTTTACCATTACAATTTTTTCCGCACTGCTGGGTCCGGTTAAAATATCTCCCCTGACAGTGTTCAACATTTTCGCATCGCAGATTCCCCTCATCGGGGTTGTATTTCATTTCAGCATTCCTGAGACCAGCTATATCATAGTGGTTTACCTGCGTGAGCCGGAAATAATCGGCGCGATTGTCGTAGGTGCCTCGTTGGGAACAGGCGGCGCTGTTGTTCAGAGCGTTTTCCGCAATCCCATAACAGAACCGTACATAATAGGAATATCAAGCGGCGCCGCTCTGGGCGCTGTTTCTGCGATTGTTTTCTCTCTCTCGCTTTTCGGACTTTTTTCCGTGCAGGTAATGGCGTTCATCTTTGCCCTTATCGTCGTGCTTGCAGTATACCTCTTCTCTTTCCATGGCTCCCGGACGCCACCCACCTATCTTCTGCTGACCGGCATATCAATCTCACTCTTCATATCATCTATAGTCGGGCTGCTCATATACACAAACATCAAGCTGGAAAATGCAGCATTCTTCTGGCTTCTTGGGTCACTTCAGGGGATAAGCTGGAATGAATTGATACCTGTTTCAGTTGTGGTCATAGCCAGCGTGGCCGTCATCTGGAGCATGAGCGGCCAGCTTAATGCATTTCAACTGGGGGAAGCCTATGCGCATTCCGTTGGCATAAATGTGGAGAGGACAAAGGCCCTGCTCATGGGGATTGTAGCCCTTAGCGTATCAGCCGCAGTCTCCATCAGCGGACTTATAGGATTTGTCGGGCTCATTATACCTCATATCTGCCGCCTTCTTTTCGGCGGTTCGAACAGGATGGTCATACCAACATCAGCACTTCTGGGGGCATTGTTTCTTCTGCTTGCCGATGATGCTGCAAGGACGGCAATAAATGGTGAGGTTATACCTGTGGGGATAGTGACAGGGATGATTGGAATACCCTTCTTTCTTTACCTCCTGAGGAGGATGGCGAGTGGCAGCTATGAAAATTGACGCACGTGATATTGAATATGGAACCCAGAATTTTCGCCTGAACATAGACCACATAACGATAGAGGAAGGTTCAATAACCGGAATTGGCGGACCAAACGGATCTGGAAAATCCACCTTGCTGAAGATCCTATATGGATACCTAAAACCCATAAAGGGCACCGTACTGATTGATGGCAACAGCATCAGCGAACTTAGGGGAGCAAGGGCCGCAGGAAAGATCTCGGTCGTGCAGCAGGAAACGCCGACACCGATGAACTTCACGGTAGAGAACATCGTCTCAATGTCCAGGTACAACGATCCCGTTGATGAGTCGAAGGTGAGAGAATCCCTGGACAGGTGCGGAATTGCACACCTGCAGCATCGGAAATTCGACGAACTGAGCGGCGGAGAGCGCAGGCTGGTAATGATAGCGGGAGCATTATACCAAGGCACCGAGATAATAATGCTTGACGAACCGACAACCTTCCTGGACGTTGACAAGGAATTGAGGATAGTAGACCTCATCGTGAACCTTAAGCAGCTTGGAAAGACCGTCATAGTTGTCCTTCACGACGTAAACCTTCTCTACAGGATTTGCAACAGGGTCATCATGATGAAGGAAGGCAGGGTCATGGGGGAAGGGTATCCATCGATCATGTTCACTCCTGACCTTCTTCGCGATATATATGGATCCAGCTTCCTGAGCTTCACCACACCGGACGGAACCACCTGGATGCCGTACAGCCGCAACGAGGAACAGCTGGAGGAAATCCTGGCCATAGAGGATGAATTTCCCCGGTTAGGCCTATCATACAACCTCTGGAAAAACGGCATGGGCGTCGCGTCATTTTCAGTCAAGGCTGCTGACGCGGATCTTGACCTGCAGCTGGATGAGATACGCCACGCGTCTGAAAGATACAGGTATGTAGTGATCACAAGCAGGGTAGTAAATGAACCAGTAAAGGGCATTAAGGAACTAATAGCTGAGTTTTTCCGGGACGGAAAACTGCTTTTCCTGGTGGACTCTGAGAACGAATCCAGCATGGTTTCCGTGAGTGACAGGGAGAACTATTTCAGGATATTCGGTGTGGAGAAAACCGTCGCAGACATATGTCATGAAATAAAGGAAATCACTGCATCTACATCCCTATCCTATGGTGTCAGGAAGTAGGATCTCGCAAGTTCAAGATCCGCGGGAGTGTTCACATTGAAGGATCCGCCGCTTCTAATGTCAGCAGTCTCGAAATCCATGGGCATGCCGATCGGCGGCAACCTGTTTATAACGGAGATACCGCTGAAGTTTCCGTTCAGCGTAAATGTTACCACCCCTGCCCCGCTTCGCGTTCCGGCTTTCCACGCTTCCAGGAACAGACTCTTATCAACCGTAATCAAATCACCCGGTACCACAAGCACTGGAACCTTTGCTAGAGAGACGATGGCTTCGCCCAGGTCCGTTTCGTAACCTGAACCTGCGGTGTAAATTATATCTATGCTATTTTCTTCCGCAAATTGGATGACTTTCCTGTGCAGACGGGTAGTTGCTATAAAAGTCTCATAGCCCAAATGTGATAGAATCTCAGACAGGTTTGCAATTATGCTCAACTTCCCAATCCTGATCAGGCATTTCTCAGGATCACGCATCCTGCTCCCCTTTCCGCCTGCCATGATTATTGATGTTTTTCCCAACAGCTGTTAAGTGCCTGGGCCAATTTATGATTTTCTCTGAGGACCGGAAGAAGGTCTCCTGTCCACAAGGTACTGCTCCATTATCTGTTCTGGCGTGGTCACCTTATTCTCGAACCTCATGATGGGCCTGTTGTTGTACCAGAATACAAAACTTTCGGGCCGGCTGAATGTCCATCTGAATCGATCATAGTTCTGCCAGAACCTCGACAGCGAAAGATGATACCTGCTTCCCGCCCTGTCCGTTTCAACGTTCTCCACCCCCATCTTCATGATGGAATACTTGAGGTCTGTAGCTCCGTAGAGAACACTCAGAACGCCATCCCTAAGGATAAGCCTGTTTATTTTCAGCTTGTTCTGGTCCACCATCGACCCTATAGAATTCATGATCGCCTCCACAAGTTCCTTGGTTATTTTCCTAGACTCTATGAGCGAGAGAACTTTCCTTGTGGACATATCTATGCATATCAGGGCATAGGGTGATTCGATACTGCTCTGGTGATAATCCATGAACAGGGTGTTGAAAGGAGGCTCTGCGGTTGATTTCTGGTTTTGGGCATTCCCTGGTTTCCTGTTCCTGATCATGTTCCTGTTTCTCATGTAATTATATATCTGATAGTAAGAGACGTTCCTGCCCTTGCTTTTCAGAAGATAGAAGATTGTCCTTGACCCAATCTTATAAGAGCTCCAGAGATCTTCGATCTCCTTTGCGGTGTTGTCTGGAATCGATTGGTCCCGGTGTTTAGCTTCTGCGGTTTCAGTCCCCTCCCTTATGATCTGCTGGATGCGTCTTGGAGTAACCGAGAACATCTTTGCCAGATCGCTCACCTTGTAACCGCCTTCTATGCTCTGGACAATGAACCTCTTATCATCAGTACTCAACATGATATCCGGATACCATCCATAGAATGAGATAAAACGGTTTTTTGCCCATGGACATATAGGCAGTAGGTGAAGGGACAGTATCTGAATCTGTGTATGGAAAAAACGGGGTTTCCTGACACCTGGCCACGAAAAATTTCGCATTCTTACCGTTTATAGTTTAAATACAAATCCAGTCATATACACTAGTACCAGACATAATACAGGAGTGCATATGAACATGAACAGAACCGCAGTAACTGTTAAGAGGTTGCTCAGGAAATATTTCAGCCTGAAATCGGACGTCAAGTCCGAGACAGGTATTGGAGTCCTTATAATATTCATTGCAATGGTTCTGGTAGCTGCTGTTGCCGCAACTGTACTTCTGCATACGGTATCGGTGCTACAACTCAAGGCCACCGAAACAGGTACAACAACCATAAACCAGGTTTCTGGAGGCATAGAGATCAAGCAGATACTTGGCTTTGATAATGCTTCTCCCCCAGCAGCAGGTGGAGTGAAGGATATGGCAATATTCGTGGGACCCCTGTCAGGAGCGTCATCGGTGAACCTGGCAAACGTGAGTATAAGTCTCTCGATCAATGGCATCACTTCGGTGCTGGTGTATAATAATTCACTGTTCCAGGATGTATCTCAAAACGGAACGAAGAACCTGTTCGGTCTCGGAGTTTGGAACAACATGAGCGCAAAACACAAGGATGCAACAAACTTTGGAGTCATTGCATTCTTCAACCCTACTGGCAGGTTGACGGCCGGATTCCCTGTCATCAGCGGGGACGACCAGGCAATAATAATACTCAATGTGACAAACGCATTTGGGACGAACATAACACAGGGTATGACAGTGGTGGGCCAGCTCACCCCTGAAGCAGGAACACCCGCGCTGGTAGATTTCACGGCGCCGGAAGCTTTTAACTCGAAATCGGTAACGCTGCAGTAGACACCTCAGCCCTCCAAGGAGGGCACCCTTTATGGGTCATAATTTTAATACGCTGAAAAGCATCAGTGTAGGATGGCAAGGATCGAGAAGTCCATAATAGATTCGGCCGTAGCATCTGCCGCTGCCGGATTCGTTATTGCCGGGGTTGGAATAACTATCCTTGTACATGGTTTTGTCTTCGGCATGGTGGGCATTGCGTGGGGGACCGGTATAGTGGCAGCCTCCGTAATTTCACTGTACTATCCAAATCGGCACTTCCTGCTTGGTTCACTGATCATCCTCCTTTCCATTGCCAGCTGGTACGGAACCTCAGGCGGGCTCATTATAGGTTTCATTATCGGGGTGATCGGCGGTTTCATGACACTTACCTGGCACCTGCCAAGAAACACCAGGACCAAAGTTCCAGACGCTGATAAGAAGGAAAATGCACCTGTGCCGAAATAAGACTATCTGTCTCGATGTTCTATACTAATGCCTGGCAGTTTTCCGGCGGCAGGTAATTAAGGATCACGATTTCTTATTGATGATATAAGGTCGCTTGCCTCCCATGAGTAGAGTTCCTCCACGGAACCTTTCCGCACCTTCTTCAGGTAGCGCAGCACCTTTTCATTGATTTGATCTGTCTTCTGCATGCTGCTGATGAATTTCAATTGCCTGGAGCTGATCAGACGGCTTCCCCTGTTCTCCGCATCCATCGCCGGCATTCCCTTCAAATCGCTGATCAAGTCCGATGCCTCCGAACTCGAAAGCTCCTCAAGTGCTTTCTTCCCCCTGGCTTCCAAGAACGTGGAAACGTGTGATGATCTTTCCTCGTTTACCTGAAGGTCATGGATGAATGACAGCTGCTTGTGGGAAGCATCATTGGCTGTTGTCTCACCTCGCGAATGTTTCTTTTCTCCACTGTTTTTCAGAATGCCGATCACTTCCGACGCCTCTTTTACAGACAGATCGGAAATCCTTGCAATATTGTGATGCAGAAGATATTTTTCAAGGACTTCGTTGAGGCTTATGTCCTGACTGATAAGTTTATTTATAAACGCTGCCTGCTTTTTAGTTGCCCCGCCAGTGGTCATGGCTTCATTGCTCCTTCACAACGAAAAAAGTCTGTTTCAATATGTTCATCCATTTACCACCAATCCAGTTCATCCCCCTGCTTGCGGAAACCGCAGGCATCCGATAGCCCCGATAGTATGACGTCCACTTTACCAAAAAATGGAATGGAACCCGCTGGTATATCCTTGCTGTGCATTATCCGAAGGATCTCGGCCCTTGATTTTGCGTACCCAAGCCTGTGAATGTCCCTGCACACCGGCTGAAGTTCCCTGGTGAAATCCTCAAAAAATTCGAGTTTTAACTTGTTTCTGCCCCCAAGAATCCTGACGTGCTTCTCGACTGATCCATCCTGGCTATGCCATTTCTCAAGCTTTCTCTGGATATACGATATGGATTCTGGCGAAAAACCTGAGTCATAACTGTGGCTGCCGGTATCGATCATGGCTCCTCCCAGCTCACTGATCGGCCTGGACTGAGGAGTCATGGTCATGCCTCAGGCGCCTCACAAAATAGACAGGAACATTATCCTCCGTATTTACCTGCTCCAGTCCGAACTTTTCGTTAAGTGCCTCAAAGAGACCTTTCAGCTTGGTATAGCCGTATGCCCTGGCATCGAAACCCGGGTTAATTTTCCTGATGGATATGCCGATACATGTAAGCCTTGCTGTCCCGTCTTCCTGTTCACACATTTCGTACGCCCGATCAAGTATAAGGTTCAGTTCGTCGCTCTTCAGTGATTCTCTCTTGGGTGTCCTGATCTTGGACTTGGCTTCTTTCTCCGTGCTCTCGAGAATCTCCGTAAAGACGAACACGTTGCACGCGTTCACCAGTGATGACGATGTTCCCTTTTTCCCTACCCCCATGACAAATTTGCCATTTTCTCTCAACCTGGTCACGAGTCTGGTGAAATCGCTATCGCTTGAAACCAGACAGAAGGCGTCTATTTCCTTGCTGTAAAGGATGTCCATGGCATCGATTGTCATAGCAAAATCGGATGAATTCTTGCCGGAAACGTTGTGCAGCTGAAGTACAGGCTGTATTGCCAGATCTGTTACCACTTTCTTCCAGGGATTCATATTTGGCATGGTAAAATCGCCATATATCCGCTTTATGATAATGTACCCGTATTTGCCGACCTCATCGATCACCGAGTCTATGAGAGTTGGCCGTGCATTTTCAGCATCTATGAGAAGAGCAAACCTCATCTTGTCAGAATCCGTGGCGGATGGCTCCATAATTATCAAAATGCAATCTTCCTATTGAAATTACCCTTTTCATGAATCTCTTTACGAAGAGTATATTGAGCGAAAATCTGATTTTATGACAAAAGAGAATTTGGAGCGCTAAGAGATGTTGGATATGTCGCAAACTCTTCCTTCAGGTGGAAAGCAGATTATCCAAAACTAAAGCTTGAGTCAATATGGGAAGAGATTGTATTCCGTTATACATATTAAAACCATATTCTCCAAATAGTTTAAAGCGCGGGGAGAGGGATTCGAACCCTCGCTCTCATAGAGAAACAGCTTAGCAGGCTGCCGCCGTACCGCTGGGCCATCCCCGCCTATGCGCTGAAACGGTCCTGCAGATCGTTTGCCACCTGTTCGAGAACCTCCTCGAAGTCTTCGTTCTCCAGGGTAATGACCTCTCCGCTGGGAAGGGTTATCTTTGCATAATATACTTCCCCGTCTTTCGATATTTCAACTTCAGCAAGCATGTCACTCATAACAGTCGGGCACATGATTGGACAGTATATATTATAATTTTCCAGAGGGTTCTATTGGCATCCAGCTAAAAGTGATGCATCTGCACCTGAATTTATTTAAAATAGCTGCACATTATTAATACGTGAAAGAAACAACAAAAGAGCATCTTGCCAGAAAGATAATCTATTATCAAACCCAGAACCGTTCCCTGACGGAGGACGTTGAACGACTTAGGAGCATTCTTGAGTTCAACGAAAACCGGAAAAAGGAACTCAATGATGCCCTGGACCAGTCCAATCGTATTTTGTTGGCTTTGAGGGACTGAAATGCTATCCATACCAGAAATGGAAATGCTTAAGGAAATATTTGCAAGTGATGATGTGGTACTTGATAGCATCGATTCTGAAGAATGCCATTGCGAAACAGAGATATCGATGCTTCTTGAAGAATTCATAAAATATAGCAGTCTGAAGAAAGCACTTTCCAATTATCAGACTAGATATGCCGCGTTAAACGCAGAGATATACGACCTGTACATGGCGGTACATGGAAATGCCATTGTCCTCAGCGCAACATTGGCCGAACTTGAACTTAAAAAGGAAGGTGTACCGGGATGGATACTTGAAAAGACGAAGGCTATCCTGGATGAATACCTAATATTCAGAGGTTTCCGCTGATTGCAGTAAACCGGGCTAATGAGGTAGTATCTGCAGGTAAGCCTTTTTAAGGAATAATACCATAACCAGACAGCCAGTTGGTGATCGAATAGTTCACAAATGGCTAATGTTACACAAATCAGGGATGACAATCTATGGCTGTTAAGAAAAGGTTGATTGTGGTTGGGGATGGTGCATCTGGAATCACGCTTGCTAACAAGACCAGGATGCTGACAAATAACAACGATGTGGAAATTGTGCTTATAGGAAACAACAGCACGCACTTCCTGAAGGAAGATGGCGCACAGATTGCTGTCGGACTGAAAAATTACAAGTCAAGCATAAAACAGAGTGAATTTCTTCTAAATTTCGGAATTTCGTATATTCACGATGAAGTAATAAGGATAGATGCTGCAAATAAAAGTGTTTCCATTAGATCGGGCAAAGCCTATGATTATGATTTTCTTGCCCTTGCACTAGGAGGTAAGGTATTTCCGGAAGGGTTGCCCGGTTATGTTGGAGAGGCAAAGCATTTTCATGACCTCCAGCACGCCCAGGAACTGAAAGAATATGTGGATCAGTTCAAGGGAGGAAGCATAGTGATAGGAAGTACACCACAAAGCAGGATGAATCCGTATCTTATGTATGAATTTGCATTCCTGATCAGAGAGTTGATCGCAAACAAGAAACTGGACGGTGCCACGAAGTTCCATTTCATTCCTCCAAGGAACGATTATGCTGCCGTCGAGTCCCTTGACGATAGACTGATGTCGCTCGGGTTTGAGGTACACAGCGACTTCGATGTATCTGGAATAAGCTCAAAGAACAAGGAGATACAATCATCAGACGGTAAAACCGTAAGGTACGACCTCCTGGTTCTTTCACCCCCCTCATCACCAGAAGAAGTGCTTGTGACATCAGGACTTGTCGGCGAAAATGGTCTGGTCAGCGTGGATAAATCAAAGCTTTCATTGAAAGGTTATAGAGATGTTTACGCAATAGGAGAATGCAACGACGCACCTGTCCTGAAGTGTATCGGGTCTTCCCTGTATCAGGCAGGATACCTGGCAAAGATGCTTGCGCACAAGATGTCAGGAGCTTACTATGAAAGCAACTATGATGGAAGCTCAATCTCCTCAATACTTGTAGGAAATGGAAAATCAGTCACCACTTTTTCCAATTATGCAAGGTCTCCGGTGGTGTCAGAGGGGAGCTTCACTGATCATATACTTAACATGACGTCAACAGAAACTTATTTTTCAGCAGCCATAAGAGGAGTATTCTGAGGTGAAATAAATGGTGGAAGAAAATTCTAAAAGAATTGATGACGAGGATCTGGACCTTGAGCCGTTTCTTAAGGAAATACTGGGAAACAAGAACTTTATGCTTACCGCTATTGGAACGATTCAAAAACTTACAAGTTCAGGAGCAATAGCTGCTTTCAACAGGCTGCTCGACGATTATACCCCCGGCGATTTTGAGGCTGTTGTGTCTTTGCTCTCCTCAAAGGAACTCATGCTGCTGCTTAAAAAATCAATTGGCACACTCAGTGGAATTGCCTATGCCTTTTCCCGTGATAGCACATCGGACACGGTTCAGAGCATTCTTTACAATCTGGATGACGTAACTGAATCAATGGTGGATGGCGCTAAGAACCCGAAACCAATGTCGATGCTGAAGTTGCTGTCCATGATGAAGGATGAGGAAGTCGCTGCCGGCCTTACTGCTGCAATGGAGGCACTTAAAGCTCTTGGAAGGTCCCTCAAAAAGGTAAACCTGGAGTGAAATGCTGAGATGAACATCAACGCCTCCCTCAGATTTGACGCCGAATACGGCATGGTTTCAATGGACCCTGGCAAGGAACCTGTATCCATCCTCAATAATTTATCACTTAACAAGAATAGTTATTCCCCTAACCAGGTTCTGCTCCTTGCGATGGGATCCTGTGCAAGTGCAGACGTTCTCTCAATCTTGAAAAAAATGCGCCAGCATTTCAGCGATTTCCAGCTGAAACTGGAAGGCGACAGGTTTGATTCAGATCCCATGGTTCTGAGATCAGTGAATTTCGGCTTCAACATAAGGGGAAACCTGACTTCTGAAGGTGCAAGGAAAGCCATAGACCTTGCTCTTTCAAAATATTGCTCCGCAACCATTCTTGCAAGGCTCGCTGGAACAATTGTCACGTATAGCCTGACGATAAATGATGAGCCTGTATACAGTCAACAAACCCCGCCTGCGGTGGAGAGAAACCCCTTTAACAGCCAGGATAATTCTGCCCTGTAATATACTTACCTGAAGACCAAAAATAATCGTTATCATTTTATAAATTGCTCTAATGGAGTTCAATGAGATCTGAAGGAAGAAGGATGGTGACTTATGTTGGCACTGCAGTCGCTTTCCTTGTTGCGCTTTTCGCCATTGTTTACTTGATAACCAACGTTTTCAAGATTGTGCCTGTACAATTCACGCAAATTGTAAACGCAATGATAGTTGCCGTTGTTGTATACATCATAATAAAAATAATGGCAAGGTTCCTGGAGAGGTTTCTGTCAAAGTACATGGACAAGAATAAGTATCACACCATTTCCTTCCTCTTTTCAGTATTTGGATATTTCATACTCGCTCTGGCCGTAATGGCTGCACTTGGGATAGACGTCACATCAATAATACTGGGAAGCACCTTTGTGGGCCTGGTGCTTGGCCTCGCATCCCAAACCGTCCTTTCGAATCTGTTCGGCGGCATGCTTCTTATACTTACGAAACCGTTCAAGGTTGGCGACTACGTTTCCATCCTGGCATGGCAATGGGGGCTGATAGTGCCATCATATCCACCAAAGTATTTTTCAAAGGACGAAATCCGGCCGTCATATGACGGATACGTTATGAAGGTGAGCATCAATTACACATATCTTAAGGGGAATGATGACAGAATCATAATCCTGCCAAATGGTGTTCTGATCCAGGCTTCCATCATCGTCAACCAGATGACCCTGAACGTAAAGGCCAGGTATGAAATCCCGAAAACCATCAGGTTCAATGATATCAGGAGTGGGCTGCTTTCCAAGTTGTCTGCCATGGATGGTAATGCGGGAGACGTAAGCATGTGGGTGGATGAAACTACCCTCAATACATATATTATAGCCGTAACGGTAAAATCATCCAATCTTAAATCTGATGAAATGCGGGGAAAAATACTGGAAAATATTATAGAATTTATAGAGCCGTTAAAAAATAGAAATTAGAGTTGGGCATAGTAATTTGCGTCATAGGGTTCCGGTTTTAATCCCTTCCTTTCCCTTATTTTTGCAACAACGTCCCTCTGGAGTTCGGTTGGCACTCTCTGATATCCTTCATTTTCTGAACTCCAGAGAACCTTTCCTCCAGTGGCGCTTCTTATTGCTGACGCAAACCCGAACATTCCAGCAACCGGGACCGTAGCAATCACGACCATGTCGTCGCCGTCCTGGTTCATTTCGACAACCACACCCCTTCTCTGCTGGATTTCATTTGTGACTGATCCCATTATCTCAATTGGTACGTTAATGTAGACCCTCTGTATAGGTTCCATCAGGACGCGATTCGCCTGGCACATAGCACCGTATATTGAGTTCCTTCCGGCAGGAATGACCTGTGCAGGTCCCCTGTGAATGCTATCTTCATGCAGCTTTGCGTCCACCAGGCTCGCCTTTATTCCATAAACCCTCTCGTTTGCCAGCGGTCCTTTGGTGACGACCTCGTTGAATGCCTCTATGAGCAGTTCAAAGGTTTCGTCGAGGTACTGTATTCCCTTTGTTACGTCGGTAAGAACGTTGAATCCTTCAACCGCTTCAATCCCTCTCGCCTCTTCCCTTGAGAAGCCTGCCTTCTGGAGGAGGTCTATTATGGTTTTCTTGTCCTTGAACTTTGTTCCCTGCGGGAGTGTGTTATCCTTTATCAACTGTATCACGGCCTCCTCAAGTGGCTCTACCTTGAAATAGAACCGGTTATGTTTGTTCGGAGACTTTCCTTCGAACGGTCCGCCTGTCCTGTCAACGGTTTCCCTGTAAACAACCAGCGGCTCAGATGTTTGAACTTCCACCTTGTAATCGTTCTTGATCCTGTACATGGTCACTTCAAGGTGAAGCTCTCCCATTCCGGAAATAAGGTGTTCTCCTGTCTCCTGGTTTATATCAATCTGGATCGAGGGATCCGCCTTTGACACGTTCCTCAGCACTTCGATGAGCTTCGGCAGATCCTGTGTGTGTTTTGCTTCAATTGCGAGAGTAACGACCGGATCAGAGTAATGAACCATTGGCTCAAATGGATCCATGTCACTCAGTGAGGATACTGTTGAACCGGCTATTGCTCCCTTGAGCCCGACAACTGCCGCAATATTTCCCGCAGCTATTTCATCTACCGGTATCCTGTCAGGACCCACCATCATGGAAAGAAGCTGAATCTTGTATTTTGTGGAACCTCCCCCATAAACGTAAAGCTCGCTTCCCTTCCTGATAGTACCGCTGAAAATTCTTCCAACAGCTATTTCACCGGCATGAGGGTCAATTATTATCTTTGTGATCATCATCGCTACCTTTCCTGTATGATCACAGGTCTGCATTGACTTGCCAATATCAGAGTTCAGGTCTCCCTTCCAAATTTGCTGTATCCTGTATGCCTGTGCCTGTCTTGGGTTTGGTAGATGCCTTATGACCATATTCAGTATAATCTGGTGCAATGGGGCCATTTTAGCCAGTTCCTTCTGCTTTCCGGCACGGACATAATCCACTATCTGCTTGAAGCTTACCTTTGTCCTCTCCATTGCAGGCACCGATATCGCCCAGTTGTTGAACGCCGAACCAAACGCTACTCTTCCTTCCTGAACATTGACCTGCCAGGCCTGCTTGAATTCCTCAGCTGAATATTTCATCAGAAGTCTGTTGACGTCGGTAATGATCTTCATGAACCGCTTCTGCATCTCTTCGGCGTTGAGCTTAAGCTCGTTTATCAGTCTGTCAACCTTGTTTATGAAAAGTACTGGCTTCACTCTTTCCTTGAGCGCCTGCCTAATAACAGTCTCTGTCTGTGGCATGACGCCCTCAACAGAGTCCACAACAACGATGGCGCCATCGACGGCCCTCATTGCTCTTGTCACGTCCCCGCCAAAGTCAACGTGGCCTGGCGTGTCTATCAAGTTGATAAGATAATCATCGCCGTTGAAAACATGGACCATAGACGCTGTCGCCGCGTTTATGGTGATTCCTCTTGCCTGCTCCTGCTCATCAAAATCCAGCATTAGCTGTTTGCCTGCAAGCTCCTCACTCATCATGCCTGCACCGGCGATCAGGTTATCGCTCAGTGTCGTCTTGCCATGATCGATGTGTGCAGCTATGCCTATATTTCTGATTCTTTCCGGATTTTCAATTAATGCCATTGCTTTTGCAATATTGTCTTCCTTTCGACCCATAAATTAACACCAGTTATTATTAAAAACGTAATGGAAAAGTATTATTTAACATATGATAAAAAAAATTAGGTATTCAGCTTTTGATCTGAATCTCTATCTGAACGCCGTCGGGTATTGGTATCCTCATGAGTTGCCTAAGGGTTCTCTCATCGGCATCGACGTCTATGAGTCGCTTGTGGATCCTCATCTCCCACCTGTCCCATGTCGGTGACCCTTCCCCGTCGGGGCTCTTTCTTACTGGTACTACCAGACGTTTTGTAGGTAATGGTACCGGGCCGTGAACCTCGACTCCGGTCCTCTTTGCAATGCCTTTGATTTCGTCACACACGACATCGACGATGCCGTGCTCGGTTCCGCTCAGTGAAATCCTTGCTTTATATGATGCCACCCATTTCACCTTACTTTACTTCTACGTCAATACACTGACCAGCAGCCACGGTTTGACCCATGTCTCTGACAGCGAATCTTCCCATCTGCGGGAATTCCGAAACCTTTTCAATTACCAGGGGTCTGTCAGGTATGATTTTCACTATTGCGATGTCTCCGGTCTTTATGAAGTCCGGTTTTTCCTTCAGTGTTGTTCCGTCTTTGGGGTTAAGTGTCTTGACGATTTCCTCGATGCGGCACGCGACCTGAGATGTGTGTACGTGGAATACTGGCTTATAGCCTACCGCTATCACGCTTGGGTGGTTAAGTACAACAATCTGCGCCG
>JAMDAM010000006.1:0-15024 GCA_023484805.1 Thermoplasmatota archaeon
GCAACCTTTCCCCTCAGGTCAGCCATAATTGTAAATATTGAAAGCGCGTATAAAGTTATCCGGTTGAGGAGAATCATCGGCATTGCTGACGAAATTTGAGAAAATTGCAACTAAACTAGTAATACAAAAAATATATGTGGGGTTGTGGAAAGCGAGAGCAAACTCATCATTGCCCTTATGATTGCAGTGCTCATGGGGGCAGTGGATTCAACCATCGTTATCCTAGCACTGCCGACTATAACAGTCCAGCTTGGAGCAACGCTTTCCTCGTCCATATGGATAATAATGATTTATCTGCTGGTTATCGCAGTTGGAACCACCCAATTGGGACGGCTCGGTGACATACTTTCGAGAAAGATGATGTTCAACACTGGAATAGGACTATTCACGCTTGGGTCCGCCCTTTGCGGTGCAGCACCAACCATAACGACCCTCATAATCTTCAGGGGAGTCCAGGCATCAGGGGCTGCCATGATTCAGTCCAACAGCGGCGCAATAGTTGCGGACAATTTTCCACCCAACAGGAGGGGCCGTGTTTTTGGATATACCTCCGTTGGTTATAACGCCGGAGCAATGCTGGGAATAGTATTCGGAGGCTTGATAACCACCTTTATCGGGTGGCGTTACATTTTCTATATCAATGTACCCATAGGGATTTTTGCCCTTCTTTTCGCCATACAGAATATCAAGGTTGGAAAGAAGGTTGAAAACAGGCTCGACATTCCCGGAACTGTGATGCTTGCGCTTTCCCTTTCCCTCATCTCGTATGCTGCAGTTGACGTCACGACCAACGGAATTGACGCTTTCAATGAGCTTCTGATCATAATCGGCCTGATTGCTATTGTAACCTTTGTTATGGTTGAGAGGATCGTAGCCAATCCACTGCTTCCGCTGAAAATATTCAGGATACGCATTCTAAGCTTCTCCATCATGGCATCCTTCTTCCAGAGCCTTGGCTTCCTGGCGGTTGTGTTCATTATAATAATGTATCTGCAGGGGATAAGGGGGCTATCCCCCCTCTACAGTTCACTACTCCTGCTACCTGGGTATGTTATAGGGAGCATTCTTGGCCCGTATTTTGGCAAGCTGACGGATCGCATTGGATCCAGGATACCCGCCACTATGGGGCTTGCCATAATGGGGCTGGCTATACTGGTCTACCTGACACTCACGATTACTTCGTCCCTTTATATTGTCCTGGTCGGATCATTCCTTACTGGAACGGGCTCCTCAATGTTCTACCCGGCAAACAACAGCGCAGTGATGGCGAATTCCCCAAGGGAACTTTATGGGTTGTCTTCCGGATTCCTGAGGACAATGGCAAACATAGGAATGCTTGGCAGTTTTGTAATAGCAATTTCAATCGCAAGCATCAGCGTTCCAAGGTACGTTGCCTTCGAAGTTTTTGCAGGCGTTCTTAACTCACTCGGAAGCGTCTCTGCTTCATTCATGTCAGGAATTCACGCCTCACTTATCGTGGCCATTGTGATTCTTTCAATCGCCGCAGTGCTTTCACTATCCAGGGGAGGAGAGACCAGGCCTGGCAAGCACTCACCATAAAATGCCAGAAGGAAACTCAGCGATCATATTTCCGGTGAAGTTGAGTACCAAATAACTAAGACCGTATATATAAAGCGTATCCTTAAAGCCGGTTCAGGCAATGCCTTTTCTGGGTATTTATCTTGGAGATCATAAAGGAGGATGTCATAATCATTGGCGGAGGAATGGCCGGGCTCAGGGCTGCCATATCCGCAGCAGAATACGACAGGAACATATCAGTCGGGATAGTATCCAAACTATATCCGCTGAGGTCGCATTCCGTCTCTGCCGAGGGCGGCACAGGAGCCGTCCTGAATCCGGAGGACAGCTTCGACCTCCATGCCTTTGACACCATAAAGGGAAGCGATTATCTTGCTGATCAGGACGCGGTTGAAAGATTCGTAAGGATTGTGCCTGAGCAGATTTATACCACGGATCACTGGGGATGCCCCTGGAGCAGGAATCAGGACGGCATGATATCCCAGAGGGATTTTGGCGGAATGAGTTTTCCAAGAGCCACTTTTGCAGCAGACAAAACGGGATTCCACGTAATGCAGACGCTGTTCAGCAGATGCATGAAGTATGATAACATACATTTCTACAATGAATATTTCGTGACATCGCTGATCATATCCGGCAATTCATTCAATGCACTGACGTCAATTAGGCTCAGGAATGGTGAATTCACCATATTTCAGGGAAAGTCGCTAATATTCGCTGCAGGCGGTGCTGGAAGGCTTTACCAGTTCAGCACATATGCTCACTCCGTGACGGGCGATGGGGATGCCATTGCATTCAGGGCAGGACTCCCGCTCAAGGACATGGAATTCATACAGTTCCACCCTACAGGGCTTGTTCCATCCGGAATACTCATCACCGAGGCCGCCAGGGGAGAGGGTGGTTACCTCGTAAATGGCAAGGGGGAGAGGTTCATGGAAAAATATGCCCCGACCAAGCTTGAGAAAGCTCCAAGAGACATAGTTTCCAGGGCCATAATGTGGGAGATAGAGGCCGGCAGGGGCGTCACCGGAAAATACGGGAATGCTCCGTACATAAATCTCGATCTGAGGCATATGGCGGATATCCTCGAGGAAAAGCTCCCAATGATCACGGAAATAGCGAGAAAATTCAATGACATCGATGCAGCAACGGAATTCATTCCTATCAGGCCGGCAACGCATTACACAATGGGCGGGATATCTGTTGGCCTGAATACCGAAACTGAGGTTCCGGGGATATTCGGGGCAGGTGAAAACGTTGCCATAAGCATACATGGCGCGAACCGCCTTGGATCCAATTCAACCAATGAATGCCTTGCCTTCGGCAACGTAGCCGGCAGGATGGCAGCCGAATGGGCAAGGAGCCATGATCAGCCGGATCTTGAAAGGTCAAGGGCAGAGGCCGAAGAGAAGAGAATATGGGACGAACTCCTCAATCGCAATGGCGGAGAGGACATAGCAAGGATTGCGGAGGACCTGAGGATCACCATGGACTCCGATGTGGGTGTTTTCAGGAACGGCCCTGACCTCGTCGAGGCAATGAAGAAGATAAAATCCATAGAGGATCGCTACAGGAAGATCACCCTCGTTGACAAATCAAGCGTTTTCAACCTTGAGCTAACCAGGGCACTTGAGGTCGGTTTCATGATCGATCTTGCCGAGATCATTGCCAAGGGCGCACTGATGAGAAAGGAGAGCAGGGGGGCCCATTACAGGAAAGACTTTCCGGAAAGGGATGATGCTAACTTCCTGAAGCACACAATCGCCAGGTATACAAAGGGCGGAGTGCAGCTCGAGTATACGCCTGTTACCATTACAAAGTGGAAACCGGCTCCAAGGGTATATTGAGTGAGAGAATGACAAGAACGGAATACGAATTCAACGTGAAGAGGAAGGATGACGGCGGAAAGGTCAGCTATTCCAGGTACATGGTGCCGAAGGACAGAATTTCAACAGTACTGGAGGGACTCATCTACATAACGGAAAACCTTGACCAGACACTATCCGTAAGGTACTCCTGCAGAATGGAGATATGCGGAAGCTGCGGCATGGAGATCAACGGAAAACCTCGAATGGCGTGCTCAACAATAGCCTCAAAGCTTGGAACCGATAAAATAAGGGTTGAACCGCTGAAGCACTACGACGTCGTCAAGGATCTTGTTGTGGACATAGACCCGTTTTTTGAGAAGTACAGGGAAGGGCTGCCATACATAATCAGGAGTGATGACGGGAACTATGCCTCCGAACTCAAGCAGACCCCGGAAGAGTTCAAGGAGTACGAGAAATATTCCATGTGCATCAAGTGCGGGTTGTGTCTCGATGCATGCCCCATAGTAGGCACTGACCCTGATTACATCGGCCCGGCTGCCATGGCCGGAGTGCTCAGGTACAATCTTGACAGCCGCGACCAGGGATCAAGATACAGGCTTGAAATCATCAACGGCGAGGAGGGTACATCGAGATGCCACTTTGTGGGTGAATGCAGTGAAGCCTGCCCAAAGGGAGTTGATCCGTCATTCGCCATACAGCTGCTCAGATCCCAGGGGCTTAAGCACGAGTTGGCAAAAATATTCAGGAGGGAGTGAACCGGATGGCGAGCAAGGCGGGAGTCCTGGAATGGTTCAAGTTCAGGGGCAAGGGGATCGGTTACTTTGGCTATGCCTTCCAGAGGCTTTCCGGAGTGGTCATAGTTTTTTACCTGTACCTTCACTACATCGTCCTGTCCAACCTTCTCAGGGGTCCTGTGACATACAACGACATTGTCGGGTCAATAACATATGGCCCGTATGACATTTTTGTTGCGTTTGACGTCCTTCTGGCACTGGTTATTTTCTATCACGGCGCAAATGGCATCAGGCTTGCCCTGAATGAGATGGGCATCGGCCTGAAGCATAACAAGCTGTTTTTCTATCTCTTCGAAGTTGTGTCAATGGCGCTGCTGGTTGTCTTTCTCTATTATGCATGGAGATTCATAGCTGTGGGATGATATGATGGAAAACAGAAATCTGATGAGGCCAAAAACAAGCAGGGGAACACTGGGGCCGGTACAGTGGTTCTTCCAGGTTATATCCGGAGTGTTCCTGGTCTTCTTTGTAGGCGTGCATCTCTACCTTGCGCACATTAACTTCGGCCACCCTATAGCCTTCTATGATTCGGTGCTAAACAACATGCACAACCCGTGGTGGCTCGCCTTCTACATTGCGTTTGACTGGATCGTGACATACCACGCACTGAATGGAGTTAAGGGCATGATATACGACATGGGAATCAACCCCCCGACGAGAAGAGTGGTTGCCTATGGGCTCATTGCGCTTTACATAGTCTCTATAATTTACGGAACAGCGCTTGCCATCGCGGTGTCGCACATTGCGGTTCCGCCTCCATGATCATGTGGAGGTCAATCAATGCGCTTTATGATGTGATAGCCATACTGTGTTTTCACTATTCCCGAGACCTCTCCCCTCTTCAGGCTGAATGCCGCTTTTTCGAACTCCCTGACCATGGCGCCTCTTCCAAAATACCCAAGGTCTCCACCCCTCTTCCTTGATCCGTCCAATGAGTATTGCTCCGCAAGCTTTCCAAAGCTCTCCCCTTTCTTGATTTTTTCCAGGATTTCCTTGGCAAGGGACTCCTTGTTCACCAGTATGTGGGAGCACCTTATCTTATCGGCCATGAACTGCCATGATCCGGTCTATGATATATTTGCCGCCTGAGCGCAATAGAGCTGTAAGATCAATTAATAGGCGCCCTATCCATTACCGTATAAATGGAATCCAGCCAGAAGCGTTCAGGAGGTTTCATAATCGGCTATAATCTCATTTATCTGGGCGTCAACTACCTGTGGATATCATTTGAGACCCTGATCCTTCCCCTGCAGATTGGGAGCGTTGTTCCGGAGACTGAAATGGGCCTATTACTGGGCATTGTAGCTTCCCTGGGCAGTTTCTCCGGCATAGTTGGCAACCTGGCTTCCGGCATGCTCAGCGATAGGTTCAGGATAGGGAGGGGAAAGAGGTCCCCGTACATATCAATAGGTGTGGCTGTGGTGGCTGCAATGCTGCTTGGAGAAACCTTCTTCAGCCCTTCCATCTATGAAATCCTGGCCGGATACATTGTTCTGCAGTCATTCTCCAACATGGCCATAGGTTCAACACAACCGATACTCGCGGAAATAGAGAGCCATGAGCAGAGGGGCACATCTGCTGGCCTGAACGGACTTTTCACGCTCATGGGGGCTGCCCTGGGATTTGGCATTACATCCTTCTTCCTGAGCTCGCCTTACAGGAATGGGGATCTCTACGCGCTGGCTGCAGGGATAGTTTTCTCCGGTCTTGCCACACTTTACACCATCAGGCGTATTGACACTGCCCAGATACCGAAGGTCGTGGATCACATCCCGTTCGGGATGATCAGGAAACCTCCGCCAGACTTGAAGAAATTCAGCCGACTTGCAACCGGGAGTTTCTTCGTATTCATGGGCATAACCGGGCTGACCTTCTTTGAGCTCTACTTCTTCAGGGAGGTGCTCGGAATCCCCAACCCCGCTGCCTACGTTGCCATAGCGGGCATACTTGTACTTGCCGTTTCCGCGGTGTCTTCCGTGGTTCTCGGGCACTTTTCCGGGAGAATTGGCAGGTGGAACATCCTTGTTGCCGATGCCGCCATAGCTTCCATACCAACCGTGATGATCCCTTTCTTCAGGACCTTCTATATTTTCCTGATTCTCGGATCCTTCATTGGAGCAACCTATGGAAGTTTCTACAGCGTTTCCTATGCCCTTGCCAGCGATCTGGTGCCGAAGGGCGAATCGGGAAAATACATGGCGATATTCAACCTGTCCCTCACCGGCGCTTCCACAGTCTCGCCACTGATCTATGGACTGATCCTCTTCATCCTCCGGAGTTCTGTGCACCTTGGCTATGTGGGGCTTTTCTCGGCCGCTGGATCCTTTTACCTCATCGGAGCGGCTGTACTGTTTGCCGCGTCAAGAAGCTGATGGATCACAGGAACGCGCTGGCATTCATGTAAAGCATGTATATTGCCACGACTATTATTATGACAGCAAACACCCTGGTCAGCGTGCGCTTTGGCATTTTTGATGAAAAGTGGGCTCCTGCCCAGCCACCGACAACCCCTCCAATAATGAAAAGCAGGGATATTGTGAGGTTCAGGTCACCGCTTATTGCGTATCTCGCGGCTGTCACGACGCCGAACGTCCCCACCGCAAATAGGGATGTCCCCACGGCCTGTATTATATTGAAGCCGGCGGAGAATATCAGGCCGGGCACTATCAGGAACCCTCCTCCTATTCCGAAGTATCCGGAAGCAAATCCCACAAGGGCCCCTATCCCCGTCAGTTTCTTGAGATCCAGGTCCTTCTTTTGCGGATTTACGGAGGTGTCGATGCACTTCCTCTTGAGCATATATGCGGCTATGACAATCATCAGGATTGCAAAGATGAACAGCAGCTTTGTACCGGGAGTAAGCAGGCCCAGTTCCGATCCCACCAATACCCCTACGACACCCGGCAGGCTGAACAGGGCGCCGACCTTGAGATCAACATGGCCCTTCCTGGCATGCGGGATGAGGTTGAGGTATGCATTTACCCCGACTGCCAGCGCGGTTGTGCCTATTGCCAGATGGGGATGATCAAACCCCACAAAGTATATGAGCAGCGGTATGGCAAGGATCGACCCGCCTCCGCCGATCAACCCCAGGGAAAACCCGACGATGAATCCGGCTACAAGGGAAAGCAGGAGTTGCAGAGAACTCACTTCTATAATGAATGATCACTTCCATGCCAGGTATCCTTCTATCTATCATAAACCCGTCGGATTATCACTCTGCAGGATCATTTCAGGATACCCTTTCCAACCATGTTGCTGAAATTTGTCGCAAAGGCGCTTCCAAATAGGGCATCAAGTTCCCGAAGCGTGAACAGGCTGAGGGCTTTGACAAGCAGTGGATGCAGAGGCCTGAATGGCGGAATGGCTTCCCTTGTCAGCGCGGTGTGACCCACGTAGTCTACCGTTCTCAGTTCAACGTTGTCCGGACCGCTCAGGGTTTCTGTCCTGAGCATGCCAACGAACCACTCCTTGAAAGCATCTATGGACTTCTCAAGTTCCGCTTCGCCCTTATTCCTGCCGAAAAAACCGGGTGCCTCGAGCCTCAGCATGAGGGATGCGACCTTGTTTGTGTATTCACGCTCGATTATTCCAAGGAACATCCGGTAATTCATCCGATTAAATAGGCTGGTATGGATATTAAACATTTTGGGACAAAAACAAAGTTATCATAAAAATGCCTGATAATTCGTTGTTTCCATAACATGATCGGACATTCGTGTTCCTATTATCACTTCAATAAGTTACCATGTACCCAAAAAATGATGTACCTGTCCACATGGAATGGGGCTGCAGGTTATGCATGCCCTTCGTTCATAAGTTCCAGGTAGATCTCATCCACGAATCCGTATCCCGGTACGTAACCATTTTTCCGGAACCTTCCTGATTCCACAAATCCGTTCTTCTCCAGCGCCCTTTTCGAAGCGATGTTCGGCTCCATGACCGTTGAGTGCAGCTTCCTCAGGTTCAGGTAGCGGAATGCATACCCAATGGCCAGGGAAACTGCCTCCGTTGCGAATCCCCGATTCCAGAACTCCTTCTTTATGGAATAGGCGACATAGGCATTTCCGTTCCGGTAATCCACGGAATGCAGGCTGATCAGTCCGGAAAGTGCTTCCCTGCCGTTCTCAACTATGGCGAAAAACTTTGATTCCTCGCTGTTCCGGATCCTGTTGTACCATTCCTCCTCGTTCTCGATGTAGAATATCCTGGCAGGGTCCCGGAGAAATGTCCTGACATCCCTTTCGTTCATGTAGGCGGTTATGTCTTCAAGGTCGGATCTCAATACAGTTCCAAGGGAAATCAAATTTCCGCTCATAATTATGCTCCGGCTGGCCATGGCTCATTCTCCCCTGATCATTTCCTTCAGCTTCAGCGGTATGTCGGAAATCACTCCCGAGGCCCCCCTTTCCATGCATGCCTTTGCCTCATCGACCGTGTTTACGGTCCACGGAATTATCTGCACACCCCTATTCTCAATTCCGGAGATTCCTCCCTCGAGGTACATTGATACCTCGGGCTGGACAAAATCCACTGAGAAGCGCCTGATCATGTCCAGGTCGATTTCCCCGTAATACCCGATGGTTTCTGGGGATACGTTGAGTCCGACGATGAATTCAGGATTCAGTTCCTTCAGCCTCCTTAATGATAGGGGATTGAAAGATAGGAACCTGTACCTGGATGATTCTCTCCCGGCAATGATCCTGGCAAGTGGTTCCTCGATGCCGTAGTTAACCAGTCCTCCTTCGTCGTCGACAGTCTTCAGCTCAATGTAGATCGGGAAATCACCCATTGCATCCATGACCTCCACGATGGTGGGAATGGTTTCCCTCCTCTTCCCGATACGGAAGGTCTTCATTTCCGCAAGCGTGTAGTCCCATGGAGCCCCCGTGACGCCGCACAGCCTTTCCATGTCGTAGTCATGGAAGACAATAATCTCGCCGTCCTTTGAAAACTGCACGTCAAGTTCCACCGCATCCAGCCCTGCAGCTTTCGCCCCGGAGAAACCTTCAAGGGAGTTTTCCTCGTGCCTCTCCTGCAGTCCCCGATGCCCGACTATAATGAAGGAATTCTTTCCAGGCAAGCAGGATCACCTAAGTTCCAGTCAGCACGTATTTCTGTGCATAGTGGTAATCGAACACCCTTTCACTGACAAGCCTGAACCCATGCTTTCCAAGTTTCGCAGCAAGCTGGGAGCTGGAGAAACGGATATCCCGGGGAGGTCCGAACGGGGTTTCCGGCTTGAACTCGATGAAGGTCACCTCCAGTCCCGTGGCCTTGCTGAGACGCTCAAGGAGGCTGTCCTGGCATTCCAGGTCATGGAATACGTTGGAGAAGAACACCTTGTTGAAGCCATGTGGAAGATCCGAGGAACATATGTCCTTCTCAAGGATTTCCACGTTGTCAATGCCATTTTTAGACAGGTTCTTCCGGATTGCATCGACCCCGGCCCTGCTGTGCTCGAACGCGTATACCTTCCCCTTTCCGATAAGGCGGGAGAATTTTGCGGCATAGAAGCCGTCTCCTGATCCGAAGTCAATTATCACGTCCCCGTTAACCGGATGGACCAGTTCCTCTATGACGGCATATGGAATGTGATCTTCCCTCATCTGCCTTACGCGATCATAATTGTGGTGCTCCATGGCTGGTCAGTAAAAGCTGAGATAATATGTTTTTCATACCCAGACCGCCCTGATAGTAATAAATATAATCAGATGCATGATCACTCAGCGTGGACAGGATCGGCTTCAATATGGTCGCAAGTGGCAGCGGTGGAAACTGCTCGCTGGTATGGGACCAGGACAACCTAATCGTGATAGATTTCGGGATATCCATGAAGAGGCTGAAAAACAGGATGAAAGATCTGAAAATCGATATCACCGATATCTCACTGTTCATAAGCCACGAACACAGTGATCATTCAAGCGGCGTCAGGACGCTGATCCGCAACTCCAGCGTGGACGTTTACACCAGGCAGGGAACCGCGGATTCCCTCGGCCTTAATGATGCCTTTGCCATAAGAAATCCGGTGGTTATAGGAAATTTCTCCATAACACCAATACCGGTTTCGCACGATGCCGCAGACCCTGTTGCTTTTGTTGTCCAGAACGGAAAGGCAAAGGTTTCCGTGGTATCTGACCTTGGATTCGTTTCTCCGGATCTGGTTGAGGCCATGATGGGATCACGGGTAATAGCCCTGGAGGCAAACCACGACGTGGACATGCTGAAATCAGGAAGCTACCCCTTTCCCCTCAAGAAGAGGATACTCAGCGATCACGGGCATCTCTCGAACGCGCAAACAGCTGAGGCACTGGAGAGTGTCAGCCGGCCCTGGACAGAGATTTTACTGACGCACCTCAGCCAGGAGAACAACCTTCCCGATCTTGCCAGAAGGACCGTCGGGGATCACCTTTCCAACCGTGGGATAGAATACAGGTCTCTTGAATGTGCATCACAGGATCTGGGTTCCCCCGTTTATAACATAGAAATTTTCTAGCGAGAATGCATTACTGATCATGGAAGCTATAGGATTCATAGGGCTTGGAAAGATGGGAAACCCAATTTCGCGCCACATAATGGAAAAATTTACACTGGCTGCCGTCTACAACCGGAGCCCCTCAAAGACAGAGTGGTTCAGGAAGAATGGCGTTGAGGTGTGCTCTACGCCAGCAGATGTGGCAAGGAAATGCTCCGTCATCTTCACAATGCTTACAGACTCTGAAGCCGTCAGCGCTGTCCTGACCGGCAAGGATGGGGTTATTGAGGGGATCAGGCCGGGATCGCTTGTGGTGGACGTAAGCACAATATATCCGGAAGATTCCCAGAGAATAGCTTTGAAAGTTATGGAAAAAGGGGCGGAGATGGTAGATTCCCCCGTCATAGGCAGCGTAGATCTCGCCACAACCGGTACGCTGACAATAGCGGTCGGGGGATCTGAGGCTGCATTCATGAGATGCAGGCCAATGCTGGAGACCTTCGGGAAGAGAGTAGTGCATGTGGGTCCCAACGGTTTCGGACTCAAGGTGAAACTGCTGAACAACATGATCATGGGTTCAAACTATGCCATCCTATGTGAGGCTATATCCATCGGGGAAAAGGCGGGCATAGATACGGAGACAATGGAGGAGATTTTCTCCGGAGGCGGTGCCAACTCCAGGACGCTGGAGATGAAGGGGAAACGCATGATGGAGAGGAATTACGATCCGCAGTTTCTGCTTGCCCACCAGCTGAAAGACATCAAGTACGGACTGCGGATGTCCATGGACATCTTCTCCCCCACTCCCGTGACTTCAGCAGCAGCCAGCATGTATGAAACAGCCTACAATGAGGGCAGGGGAGACAATGACTATTCAGCCCTCATTGAGACATACAGAAACATAAACAGAAAAGCATAATAAACTCCCATTTCATTGTTTACAGATGATAATCCTTTTCATCGCATTCCTTGTTGCTGCGTTGACACTGGTATTCACCTCATACACGGACGTGAGGAAAAGGACCATAAATTCTTTCATCTTCATCCCGCTTGTTGCAGTTGCGGCACTGAATTACGCCTATACGGGCCAGGGATATGCATTCATTGCAGTAGGCCTCCTATTCTTTGCCGGGACGTTCATCAGGACAGACCTTTACCTGTACCCAATTTTCGGGGTGGCGTTGCTCCTGGCATCGGTTTTATTACTGATGCACAGCCCGGTCTTCCTTACCGCATCCATCATGGTATTCCTGATCTATGAACTTGGATTTACAGAGCGCCTTTTCGGGATTGGAGACATAAAGGCAATGATGGCGATTTTCTTCTCATTCGTCCAGTTTCCGTTCATCTGGGCATTCACCGCAAGGCAGGCCTTCCTGTTACAGATCCTGCCGCTCTCGTTTGCCATGCTCATAAACATCGCACTGGTTTCCCTGTACCTCCCGGTATACATGATAATACTAAACCTCAGAAGGGGAAATGGCATCGGTGTCACATCCCTCTTTGGGATGAAGTACGATGAGTCCGTATACGCAGTGAACAGGAAGAGGTATTCCGTCAGGGGCGAAAACGACAGCCGGATCATGATCTACCGGTCACCATTCATGGTTCCAATAACCGTCGGCTTTTTCATAACAGTTATATTTGGATTCTGGATGATATATGCATAATGCGTGACAGTATCCTTATAAAAAACGCAGCACAGATTATAGCCACCCACGATCCTGGAAAACCCCTCACCGGAGAGAAGCTGGGAATGGTGGAAACCGTTGAGAATGCATCCATCCTCATAACGGATGGTAGGATAGCTGAAATTTCATCTTCCCCTGCTGCACCACATGACGCGCGCGTCATAGATGCCTCTGGCATGGTGGTAATGCCTGGAATCGTGGATTCCCATACGCACATAGCCTACGGGGGATCAAGATATGAGGAGTTCTACCTGAGGGCGCAGGGAAAGAGCTACCTGGAGATCATGAAAAGCGGCAACGGGATAAACAGGACCGTGCGGGATACTGAGAAAATGAGCGCGGACCTGATACACAGGGCAACGCTGGAGAGGGTCAGGGATGCCGTTTCCACAGGAACCACGACCATGGAAATGAAGACCGGGTATACATCCACACTTGCAGGAGAGAGGAAAATGCTTGACGTGATGGATTCCATCGGGAAGACGGGTATCGTGAATGTCGTCCCGACGTTCCTTGGCATGCATTCCATACCCCCTGGTACGCCCGAAGACGCGTTCGTGGATTACATGATCAATACCGTTGCAACCAGGCTGAAGGGAAGGTTCTCCTTCACCGATGCCTTCTGCGACAGCGGCGCGTACTCTCCTGGATCCTGCAGGAAGCTTGCCGAATGGTCCAGGGTTAATGGCGTACCCATGAAACTGCACGCAGACGAGCTTCAGGACATCGGATGCCTGGATCTGTGCAATGATTACAGGTTCATGAGCGTCGATCACCTCCTGCAGACAGGGGACGATGGAATAGACAAGATACGGAAATGCGGGTCGATAGCCAACTTCCTTCCCATAACCGGATTTTCGCTGGATAAGGGCAGATACCCGGACATCAGGAAATTCATAGATGCAGGCATTCCGGTATCATTATCCAGCGACATTTCGCCGCTGTCTGTGAACTCGAACGTACTCTTTGCAATGTACCTCGCCATAAGGTTCACGGGACTTTCGGCAGAGGAGTGCATAAATGCCGTAACCATAAACGGATCCTATTCAGCAGGGGTTTCAAAAGACAGGGGTTCCATAGAGGTTGGTAAAAGTGCGGACCTTGCCTTGGTATCTGTCGACAATTACAGGGAAATCCCATACAGATATTCAGCCAGGATCGTCGATACTGTCATCAACGGCGGAAAGATAGCTTACAGTAAGGCAGAGTAGGAAGGGGGATTGTATAACAACGATCTGTTTCCTGCTCTCAGCTAGACACCTTTATTGTACTCTCTGGAAAAACGCCTCCGAATACAACAATTTCGTTCTCTTGATGCAAATCATGCCAGAGAACTCTTGCCCTGCCTAAATTATATGTAACTTATTTAGTTATAATGCATAAATCTATAAACTTTTATGCATTACAAAGCATGGATTTCAATATGTCTTCAGTTAGAGATGCACTGCTGATCCAGAAAGATGAGATTCAGAGAAAAATAAAACAGAAATACATTAAACGTGACCTGAAGATCGAAAGCATGGAAAGCGATATCATTAAGGTAATAATTGGCCCAAGAAGATCCGGAAAATCATTTCTTGCCATGCAAGCCATGATAGCATTTGGAAATTTTGGTTATGCAAATTTTGATGATGAAACCCTTGTTGAAGTTGACGATTACAATGAGATAGTATCAGTGCTCAACTCCATATATTCAAATCCCAGATTTCTCCTTTTTGACGAGATACAGAACCTGAATAAATGGGAACTTTTCGTAAATAGACTTCAAAGGCAGGGATACAACCTGCTGATAACTGGAAGCAATTCGAACCTTCTTAGCATGGAACTCGCAACACACCTCACGGGCAGGCGCCTGGCTACCACCCTTTTTCCCCTATCGTTCAGGGAAATGATCTCTGCGGAGGAGTCGGAGATCCCCGAATCCGAAAAGAAGAGAAGATTCCGGGAATATGTTATTCAGGGAGGATATCCTGAACCATACGTAAAGGGAGTTGATTACAGGGAATATCTTGCACAGCTTTTTGAGTCCACAGTATACAAAGACATAGTGAAACGATATCGGATCAGAAAGCCACGAACGATCGAGGATCTCGCTTCCTATCTATTATCCAACATTGCCAAACCCTTCTCGTTTAACCGGCTTTCAAGGATGTTAGGTGCTGAGAGCGTCCACACCATAAAAAAATATTTGAGTTACCTGGAAGAAGCTTTCATATTCTTCGATCTGGAATGCTACACCTACAAGCTGAAAGATCATATAAAATCCAGCAGGAAGATTTACTGCATAGACAATGGATTCATCACTGCTAAAGCTTTCAAAATAAGCGCGGACACGGGAAGACTTCTTGAGAACCTTGTTGCCGTGGAAATCAAGAGGAGATCATTTTCCGGAAAATTCGAATTCTACTTCTGGAAAAACCAACAACAGGAGGAGATAGATTTTGTCATAAAGGAGGGTACAGGTATAACTGAACTTATTCAGGTATGTGCCGATTCGTCCAGAGAGATTACCAGATCAAGGGAGGTAAAAGCACTGCTTAAGGGATCGAGAGACCTCAACTGCAGTAACCTTAAGGTTCTCACAGAAGATTATGAGGCGACTGAAGAAAGCCAATGGTATGACATAAAGGAAATTATTCATTTTGTTCCCATTTGGAAATGGCTTCTGGAACCGTGATATCCTTTCCCATGAAATG
>JAMDAM010000006.1:15509-21351 GCA_023484805.1 Thermoplasmatota archaeon
CACATATGCTTTCAGTCGACGTAGATGATACCATAAAGAAGCTTGAGGAAATGAATGCCAGGAAGATACTGCTGCAGCTTCCGGACGGACTGAAACCCCACGCATTCGATTACTTCAACGCCCTATCTGCAAAATTCTCCGTGATCATAAGCTCCGATCCCTTCTACGGGGCATGCGATGTGGGTAACGCTGAAATATACAAGGATGTGGACTGCATAGTGCAGTACGGGCACTCTGAGATACCCAACGTGAAGTACCCGAAGCCCATGATATTCCAGGAGGCCAGGAACGATGCGAGGGTCACCATGAATCCTGACATTTTTGATATCCTTGTCACGTCAGGGTTCCGGAAGATTGGGCTTCTTTCATCCATACAGTATATGGACAGGATGGCGGAGACAAGGAAGATACTTGAGGGACTGGGGATCAGCGTGATCGTGGGAAGGCAGGACAGCAGGCTTGCCTATCCGGGACAGGTACTGGGCTGCAATTTCAGTTCGGCGCACTCTATTTCAATGGACGTGGATGCATACCTGATAGTCAGCACAGGGAAATTCCACGCGATTGGCGTGCAGCTGTCCACCGAGAAGGAGGTTTTCCTCCTTGACCTGAACTATCTTTCCCTGCAGTCCATAAGGGATGAAAAGGAGAAGTTCCTCCGGCAGAGGTATGCGAAGCTGTCCACTGCGCTGGATGCAAAGAAATTCTGCGTCGTATTTGACACCAAGATCGGGCAGTACAGGAGAAAACTTGCCGACGTCCTCATGAAACAGATAAAGGAGATCGGGAAGGAGGGCATACTGCTGAGCACAAATGAGGTGAAGCCATCCGACTACGAGAACCTCAGATGCGATGCCGTTATATTCACCGGCTGCCCCAGGGTCCCCATTGACGATGCTGAAAGGTTCAGCATGCCCATAATGACTCCGCCAGAATTCCAGTCCCTCTTTGGATTCAAGAAGACCATGAACTACGTCATGGATGAGATAGTTGCCGTGGATGATCTCAACTAGCCAGCGGCCTGCCTATAAGGTATGTTCCGGCGGAATCAACGATTTCAACCTCGACCCTTGCATACTTCCCGAATTTTCCACTGATAACAACGGGCCTGTATGAATTATCCCTGCCGACTACCGTGCCGTTCTTCCCGGATTCGGTCACCATTATGCTGGCAGTCTTCCCGATCATTGACTGCAGCCTGTCTCGCGTTATCTGCCTGTGCAGGTCGGTATAGGCAGCGGTCCACCTCTTCACATCGTTCGATGGCGGAACATGTGCATTGTAGTCCTTTGTGAATGGCCTTGGCGAGAATCTTGTGATGTTTATGATATCCGGCCTTGTTCTTTCGATGATCCTGCAGTTTGCATCAAAGCTCTGATCATCGTCGCCGTGGTATCCGGAGATAATGTCTGTGGATATGACAATTTCTGGGAACCGCTCGCGGAAGGCATCAACGATCTTGAGGAAATCCGCTGCAGCATATTCCCGGTTCATTAACTCCAGGATCCTGTCATCACCGCTCTGCACGGGTATGTGGAGAAACTTGAACACCTTGCTGCTACCATATGAGTCCAGCAGCTGCGGCAATATTTCCAGGGTGTTGCGCGGCTCCATCATCCCGACCCGAAGCATGAAATCGTCATCGATGGACACTATGCCGTCGACGAGGTTGTTCAGCCTGACTCCGCAATCTTTCCCGTAAGCTGCGGTATCGAGAGAGGATATCCTCACCTCCCGCAGCCCCTTCTGCAGCTGCATTACCACCTGGTTCCTTATCTTCTCGATGGGCCGGGAAAGCAGCTTTCCCCTTGCAAGGTGGGAGATGCAGAAGTTGCAGCTTCCCGTGCATCCCTGGTTTATGGGTATTCCCTCAAATATGGATGGTTCCCTGATCTCCACATCATCAAGCTTTCCCGTGTAGAAGTCCCTGAATGACCTGCTGCTGATGACCTCTATGTTGTCCTGGGCAAGGGACCCCCCGTTCGTGGTTGAAAGGCAGCCCATAACCCTTACCCTCGAGACGCGTGAAAGTTCCTCAATCCTCCGGATCATCCGATCTTCGGTCTGCTTTATCACCACGCAGGTGCCTATTATGCTGAGGTCTGCATCCTCAGGCCTGGATACAAGGGTGTTGCCCTCCCCAAGCATGGAGTTGACGTACAGCCCGGTCTCCGACTTGGACTGCGTGCAGCCGTACGACTCGGAATAGATCTTCATCCCCACGATTATGGCGATTTGCTATTTTTCCCTTGCCCTTCAAAAATGGGATTATTTTGGTATTCCGCTTTTCATTATTTCTGAGAACTGGCTCTCGCTTATCTTTCCAGTGGCAACCGCCAGGTCCTTTATTGACTTTCCCGTGGTAAGGGCCTCCCTCACTATCTTTGCTACGGTATCATAGCCAAGGTACGGGTTTAGGAGGGCAGCGGAACCGAAACTCTTCGACAGGTGATCGTGGCACACGTCCTCGTTGGCCGTCATCCCTTCTATGAGCTTCTCCCTGAACATCTTCATGCCGTTTGTCATTATGTCAAGCGACCTGTTCAGTTCGTAGTCTATGTGCGGCATCATTACGTTGAGCTCGAACTGTCCTGCCTGCACTGAGAGGTTAAGGGCCTGCTGCGATCCGATCACCGAGTGGCAGATCATGTTCATTGCCTCTGCTATTGACGGGTTAACCTTGCCAGGCATTATGGAGGAACCCTGCTGCACCGCCGGTATGGTTATTTCGTGCATCCCCGTTCCCGGACCGGAATACATGAGCCTGATGTCGTTTGCCATCTTTGTGATGTCAAGCGCGGCATTTGCGGTAGAATTCATCAGCCTTGAGAAATCCGTCATGAATTCCATTATTCCAGGGAGGTTCCTGCTTTCCCGGAAGTCAAGGGATGTGTATTTCTTGATCTCCGAAACAACGTTCTTCAGGTATCCCGGAGAGGTGTTAATGCCCGTGCCCACAGCTGTGCCTCCTATGTTGAGCTCGAGAACGTATTCAACCGATGACTTGAATTCCTTCATGTCCTTTTCCAGGGCATAGGCATATGCGGAGAATTCCATTCCGAGGGTAACAGGAGCGGCATCCTGCAGGTGTGTCCTGCCTGCCTTGACAACGTGCCTGAATTCCTCTGCCTTCTTCTTCAGTGAGTCAACCAGGCGCTGTCCTTCCGCCAGGTACTTCATGGCCTTTGTTACTGCTGTCACCCTTATCATCGTAGGGTAAATGTCATTGGTGGACTGGCTCATGTTGACGTGATCATTTGGGTGTATGACTGAATAGTCGCCCTTCTTCTTTCCGAGAATCTCAAGGGCAACATTTGCAATGACTTCGTTTGCGTTCATGTTGTACGAGGTGCCGGCACCTGCCTGAAAAACGTCGATGACGAACTGGTCGTGGAATTGTCCGGAGATGATCCTGTCGCACGCCTTCATTATGGCTTCAGCCTTTTCTGCCGGCAGTTTACCGCCCTTGTTGTTTGCAGCCGCTGCAGCTTTCTTGATCAGCGTCATTGAATTTATGTGATCCGAGTCGGCCGTAAGGCCTGTTATCCTGAAATTGTCGATCGCCCTTACCGTGTTCACGCCATAATAGAGCTTATCGTCTATGGAAACCTCACCAAGAACGTCCTTCTCTTTTCTTTCCATGTTCATGATATGGCATAAGATTATAAATGGGTTTTCAGAAGGTTTTGCGTGTGTTTTTTCCCACACGCCAGAGGTCTTGTCTGGATTCAAGGGAAAGCACATACAATAATGAAAAAAGAAGGCCATGAAAAGAGGCTCTAAAATGTAATGTAGATTTCTAAGCACCTCGGCCTGCAACCGGACTTTTGCTTGGGTAATACTCATGTGTTTCTGGAGCATGCTGCAATCGGCCAACTGGCCTTCTGGAAGTAGTCTTTACCGGCCATTTCTCAGGATAGAATGACCAATCCGATTGAGGCTCAATGAGGTTCATCCTTCAGTTAATTATCACAAATGGTTTCCCATATGGAAATGGATATTTACAATTACTTAGCATGTAAATATTCATATTAGCTAAATGAATTGAAAGGTTGTGTCAAAAACTATCACAGTAAATATAAATGAGAAGATTTTGAATGAGTTCAGGGAAAAGGCCGCTCTGAGGTACGGAAAGAGAAAAGGGGTATCTGGGAAAGGCCATGACAGAAGCTATGGATCAATGGATGAGGAACCTGGATTCTAACATTGAAGCGGAATCATTGAAAATGCTTAAAGAAGGCATAAAAATGAAGAAATGGAAATTCAAGAGAGAAGATCTCTATGAAATATGAACTTTTTTGATTCAAGCGTAATTTGTTATGCTTATGATCTTTCGGAACCTTCAAAAAGAGATACTTGCTTATCATTATTTGAAGGAGCATTCGACGGGCAAATAAAAGGTATAATATCGAATGCCCATACCCGTTTGCCAAGAGAATATAGCTTGGGTCATTATTTTCTGCAAATTGTCCAGCTTAACAATATTCTCTTTCAAGTCAGGGACAGCGTATTTCAGGGTTTGGAAATTCAAAGGATTATGCGGTATTTTTCCAGTTAAGCGTGATGCTGGCCAATCCAAAAAAGGCCAGTCATGCCCAAAATGAGGAATAATATCGAAAAGCTTAGAAGAAATTTAATACATTGTTTCGATTGTGAAGAAGGTAATTTGAATGAAGGGTACCGAGGTAATAGTTAGGGTCGCAGGTGCCGCAGGTGATGGTGTCCAGTCCGCTGGACTCATAATCGCAAAGGCTTTTTCAAGAAGTGGATTGTACGTTAACACATACAATTACTACCAGAGTTTGATCAGGGGCGGGCAAAGCTGGTACCAGATAAGGGCCGCGCATGAAAAAGTGAGGAGCCAGGGAGACGGACTCGATGTGCTCATAGCACTGAACAAGGATGGCCTGGAGAGGCACACTAACCCGATGATAAATGAGGGCGGAGCGTCACCGCTTGAGGGAGTGGCCATATTCGACAAGGGAATAACCGGTTATACCAAGGGGAAAGCCACTTACTGTGAAATGCCTCTGGGAGACATAGCGGCAAAGTATGGGAAGAATGCTCTCATGAAGAACACTGTTGCAATAGGCGCAATGGCTGCTGCCGTAGGGTTGGATTTCAACATACTGTCTGGCGTCATTGCAGACCAGTTCGGGAAGAAGGGCGATGTTGCTGACCAGAACGTGAGAGCAGCAAAGGAAGGTTATGATTATTACACCTCGAATTTCAAGAAGCTTGACAAGAACATACAGTATGGCGATGCAAAGAGATACATGATGGCAGGAGGCGAAGCTGTGGGACTTGGAGCTGTCAGTGGTGGCCTGAAGATGTACGTTGGTTACCCGATGACGCCAGCTTCGTCCGTGCTGCACTATCTTGCATCCCACGCCGAGCAATTCGGTATATTTGTCAAGGTCTCCGAGGATGAGATATCAGCCATAAACATGGCAATAGGCGCGAACTACGCAGGCGTCAGGGCCATGACAGGTTCTTCTGGCGGAGGTTTTGCTCTCATGACAGAAGCTCTGGGGATGTCGGGCATGGTTGAAGTGCCACTTGTGGTTTACGAGGCGCAGAGATCCGGCCCTTCGACGGGGTTGCCAACCAAGACCGAGCAGGGAGACCTGATGCAGGTGATCGGCGCGTCACAGGGAGACTATCCAAAGGTTGTTTTTGCTCCGAGAAACGTGGAAGAGGCATTCTACATGACCAGGGAAGCACTGAACCTGGCCGAAAGGCTGCAGATGCCTGTCATAGTCATGTCAGACCTTTACCTGGCAGAACATTATGAATCCGTGGAGAACCTGGACCTTAATTTCAAGATAGATAGGGGACAGTT
>JAMDAM010000033.1 GCA_023484805.1 Thermoplasmatota archaeon
GCCGTCAATCTGATCAGGAACGGCGTCAGCGAGAGCGAGATACTGTGCCTGACATTCACCAATAAGGCTGCAGATGAGATGCTCACAAGGATCTCTGAAAAAATGTTGAAGAATGGGATTGAACCCTACAGGGCATTTAACATGGAAATATCCACATTCCACAGTTATGCGTACCGTTACCTGGGAGGAAAGGGAATCAATCTTACAATGGCCTCCAACAACCTGCTAAGGTACGCCATCTACCGCAGCTTCAAGAAGGATCGGGCTCTCAATTATTCCCAGGACTATATCCTGGAGGAGATTGTGCCCAAGGTAGAAAATGCCATAAGATATGTGAAAGCGTTTGGAATACTGCCGACAGACATAGATATGGGAAGGGCAGGAGAGGAACTCCACAGGCTTTTTTCAGAGATGACAATCAGGAACATAACCGAGGAGGAGAACCTGAAATTCCTGGAATATTTTGTATCTGCATATGCACATTATGAGAAAATAAAGAAGGATAGAAGGAACGTTGCAGATCACAATGATATTCTGCTTATGTTCCTCAGGCACTTCACCGGGCCTGTCTATAAATACGTGCTTGTTGACGAACTCCAGGACGTCAGCGAGATAGAGGCTGAGATAGCTCTCAGGTCCGGGGAACGAATTTTCGCTGTCGGAGACAGGAAACAATCCATATTCGGTTTCCAGGGGGGCAGCCTGAAGAATTTTGACAGGATACGGAACATTGAGGGGATACACAGGCTCACAATGGGGGAGAACCACCGTAGTACAGCAAACATCATAGGCTATGCCAAGGGCTTCTTCCTTGGGAGCATCAGGAACCCTGAAATTTACACAGAACTGTCCGAATTCAGGAGTTCATCTGCAGAACCTGGGGAAAAGGTCAGCCTGGTTGCATCCAACGATCCGGAAGCAGAGGCAGCATCAATGGCAGTGTCCATAATACCCTCCCTTGATTCCGACGAGAACGTGGCAATAATAACCAGGACAAACGGCCAACTGACAGAGATTTCAAGAATCCTGGACAGGAAGGGTGTTCAGTATTCCTCAACAAACGGATACAGTTCACACATAACTGCAAGGAATGACATAATGGATTACATAGCATCCATATTCTCTGATGATCCTGAGGCGAAACTCAGGGCAATATTCAGCCCATTCTCGGGGATTCCCCTTAGAGATGCATTCGCCATCTCAGAGAGGACTCGCAGGAAGATATGGGTGAAGGAGGAACTCGATGGAGAACTTTCAGGCTTCCCCTACATGGCATCCAAGCCATTTTCCAGGGAAGACCTTTATGGCCTGTTTACTGGAATAATTCTCCCGATATCCGTATCAATAAGCAGGGAGTACTTTTCAACTGCTATGGCAATATACTCCAACATCAAGGAATTCTTCGAGACATCCTCTGAGCTGACCATGAATGCCTTCATGGATTATCTTGCGACAACGGACGAGACCTTTGATATTCCGGAGAAGAAGAGCAGGCTGGTGCTGACAACAGTGCACAAGGCAAAGGGAATGGAGTTCACCCACGTGCTGTATGTGCCAAAGGACTCCAGAAAGACGCTTAGTTTTGTCGACGCGGTGTCATATTCAATAATAAGGGCGGTGAAGGGTGTGGACGTTCGCGAGGAAATATATGACGAGTCAGAGAGGATAGATTTCGTTGCCTTCACCAGGGCGGAGAAGACACTTGGGATAGTGGCCGGCGAAAGCGCCCTCAAGAGGTATTATGTTCCAGGATACTGCGAGAAGAAACTCTCGAACACCGCAGAAGACATACAGCCAGTGACAATGAATTTTGATGAAGCTTACGCAAGCTTTGTGAATGGGAACTACGAGAAGGCAAGGGCCATTCTAAACTCGGATGGATCATGGATCAGGGAGACAATTGCCTCATTCTTCGCCGGAAAGAACAGGCTTTCATACTCGCTGGTGAAAGCTACCAAGGAACCCTATCGTTTCCTCAAAAGTTACATAATAGCGATGTTCTATGGCAGCGAGGCCATGAAGCTCGGATCAAGGGTGCATGAAAACGCACAGCGCGATTTCCTGAATGAACTTGAGGAGAGCGATCTTGAGGACGAGGAGAAGGTGTATCTTGAAAATACCAGGATCGTGAATGAAAAAATATCTGCCAAGTATGGGGCAAAACAGACCGGTTCAGAAGAATCCATAACACTGCCGGTTTCCTCAATTTTTCCATCCATGGGCGTGGATAACCGGATTCTCTTCACGGGGAAGCTTGATGCCGTCTTCAGGTCTGAGGAAACGGGGACTACAATAATCCTGGATTACAAGACTGATAAAAGCAGGGATTACCTATCTGAGCACATGCAGCAGCTTTCTGTCTACGGAAAATTGTTCTCGGTAAAGCATGCCCTGAAAGAGGACAGCGTATCCGTGGCAGTCGGTTATATAGGTCTGCGAGGAAAAATCAACCTGGACCGTATTGAGTGTGACGTAGTTGACTCCCCATTCAACGGAAAGTATCTGGATAAATTTTCAGTTGACCTGAAAAGATATCTTGAATATCGCAAAAATCCGGATAGATTCATAGACGATCTGCTGGCTGAAGATGAGCCGGATAGCCTTTACCAGAGAATAAAAAAGGTACTGGCCGCCGGAAGGCAGGGTGAATGAAATGGTACTAGCACTTGCCAGTGCACATAAGTTGCGCTGCCGTGTAGCTTCCATTGACTGATAATAATTAAATAATCGCCGGATATTTTCCACTGCCAGTATCTGCCGAGCCGTGGATCATGATTTCTCTTGGTGGCTGACTGTGCGCTGGGGTGCCCCGACCTCGCTGGAGTGACCCGACTCCAAAGGCATGATCGAAATGGTGGAAAAGAAGAACCTGATACTTATTAGCGTGCTCATAGGAATGCTGATGTCGGCAATCGACACCACAATAGTAATACTTGCCCTTCCCACAATAACGGATGAACTCAATGCCCCCTTCCTGGACACGATCTGGGTAATACTCATTTACCTGCTTGTGCTTGCAGCGTTCACCACCCAGCTTGGAAGGCTTGGTGACATATTCGGAAGGGGCAGGATGTTCAACCTTGGCTTCCTGATATTCATTGCCGGGTCAGCCCTGTCCGGATACTCCCCCAATGTGACCTTCCTGATATCTGCAAGGGCTTTCCAGGGATTTGGCGCTGTTCTCCTGCAGGGAAACAGCAGCGCCATTGTGGCTGATTATTTCCCACCAAAGGAGAGGGGAAAGGCATTCGGCATAACAAGCATGGGATGGACCATTGGGGGTGCACTGGGAATAGTTCTAGGTGGAATAATTACAACACTGATAGGCTGGAGATACATATTTTACATAAACGTCCCGATTGGAATAGCCGGCCTCATAATAGGCATGCGTTACATAAGGGACAACAAGAAATCCAGGACAACCATTGACTTTGGTGGCACCGCACTGCTGGTTGTGCTGCTCAGCATGATCTCGTACGGTGCGGTGGAGTTCGCGGGAAACGGTCTTGACCTCAGCAATGGCTTCCTGATGCTTATGGGAAGCATCCTTGTCATTCCCTTCATCATCCTGGAAAGAAGAGTCGCCGATCCTGTCATCGTTATAAGGGCATTCAAGGAGAAAGTGCTCAGTTTCTCGCTGCTTGCTGCAACACTTCAGGCAATAGGGTATCTCTCTGTCCTGTTCATACTCATAATGTATCTTCAAGGGATCATGGGTTTTAGTCCGCTCTATTCGTCGCTCATTCTTGTCCCGGGATATATCGTTTCCAGCTTCTTTGCACCCATGATGGGAAAGATGTCGGACCGGATAGGATCGAGAGTGGTCGCGAGCACGGGGATATTCTTCATGGCTGGCGGAGTGCTGGTTTATCTCCTGCTGACTGCCACCAGTTCCATCTATATAGTGGTGGCAGGCTCCATCATAACAGGATTCGGTGGATCCATGTTCTGGCCATCAAACAACAGCGCTGTCATGTCTGCCGCCCCCAGGGAGCTCTACGGATCAATTTCCGGACTTCTGAGAACACTTTCCAATATAGGGACGCTCTTCAGTTATGTGATAGCAATTTCCATCGCGGCAATATCAGTGCCAAGATACGTCGCGTTCGAGGTTTTCCTTGGTGTTACGAAACTGCAGGGTGGCGTATCCCAGAAATTTCTGACGGGAATACACGCAGCCCTGCTGGCGAGTTTCATAATCCTGATAGTTGCAGGGCTGAGTTCGCTGGTGCGAGGGAAGCATGACATGGAGAAGGTCAGCGAATCATGGATGCAGGGAGACAAAACCCCGACGGATTTCTCAAACAAATAGATGGATAGTTAGGAATGCGTTTTTCATTCCCTTGTCAGTGATTGTTCGGCATCAACTGCAGTCCGGCACGGAAAGGAGGAAGATCAAAAAGAAAATGGTAAAATATGCCATTGCTCTTGCATATTCTGGGAACCAGGCCGGGGTAGCCTAGCCCGGTAAGGCGATAGATTCGAGATCTATTGCTCTTGTAGCTCGGGAGTTCGAATCTCCCCCCCGGCG
>JAMDAM010000038.1 GCA_023484805.1 Thermoplasmatota archaeon
TGTCTTGATCTTCCTTATGAATGCCGTAGTGAATAGTTAAACACTACACGGTATTTACATGTTTCGGTGGACCGTTGATAATTAAGGCCTGAAGAACGCAGTGAATAAAAGCGGTCAAAAAGTTAGGTAATTAAGGAAATTTTTTGAAATTCCCGATAAAGGTTAAATGGTAGAATGCCATCAGTTTTATTACGGGCTCTGTTCAAGCGGTGCCTTTTTAATATTATGGTGCTTTTATGAGTGACAGGGAAAAGATATACGATTCGCTGCTGGCGAAGGCCAGGAAAGAAAGGAATTTTGATGAAATATCAATAAAGGGGATATGGGAGATCAACCTGAATTTCAAGCCGTCAAAGAACGAGCGATTATTCACGTACAAGGTTATAGTTGTCCAGACAACATTCGGCCAGGGTTCATGTTATGCAGCTCCAAGTCAATCCTTTGGGATAGACCGTACTATAATTGGCAAAACACTTAACGAGGTCGATATGGACAATGATTCTGCCTTCCCTCTAAAGGTTGCAATCCTGGACTCCGTCTATGATACTCCAAGAATCAAGCCTGATCTGGAGGTTGAGATCAGCGGCGATTCGACATCCAAGTCAAGGTACAGGGCTGAGATTATTGCAAGTGAGGTTTCGAGAATTATAAACAGCAAACAGGCAAGGTCTGAACTGAAATCCAAGGTGCCTGTCGTTTTGAATATTGGATATGTTGGCACGTTCTACACAATCCTGACAAAATCATTCAATCCAGAATATCTCGTAACCGACCTGGAAGAGGAATTATTGAGCACGAAGGGTCAGGTCGACATATTTGACGGAAACCGGTATAACAAGGAGTTCCTGAAGAAAGCAGATGTCGCTATAGTAACGGGAATGGTAATATCCACACGAACACTGAGTGAAATAATAGAAACTGCCAGGGAAAACAACACTTCTGTGCTGGTTTTCGCTGAAACCGGATATAATCTGGCTCCATATTACAGGGACTACGGTGTCGATGTTTCAGTCAGCGAGCCATTTCCATACTATATATTTGACGGGGCTTCAACGATGAGGGTTTTCAGGAAGCAGTGATTTTGATCCGGGGTAGGAGTTATCTTTCCACCAATTCTATCCTGAAGCCGCACTCAAAGGTTTTTCCTGGTCCAATCGTAACTAGCCCGATATGGTTGTTGAAGGCATCCGGAGCGCCGGTCATGGGCTCTATGGCCACAGATTGTCCGCGTGAATACTGGCCGTTATACAGGACAAAATAGTCCATGTTTCTCCTGCTGATCCTGATGTCATAATTGCCCGCTGAAAATACTAAATCTCCCCCGCCGACAAAACAATTATCAAAGCTTTTCTGTTGCATTGCTACATCGTCATTGAAATTCACCTGCAATGTAGATCCGTCCGGAAAGTACCGATCCCTGTAGTTCAACATTTTTATTTCCGAGTCATGCTTGAGTTCCCATTTGCCCTGGAAATTGAAATAGGGATGAAATCCAACCACCAGAGGCGAGCTGATTTCTCCTGTATTTTTGATTGTTGTGGTGATATTGAAGAAATCTCTTCCCAGGGAGTAGGCATTCACTATATCAATGGCCGCAGGATAACCAGTACTCGCTAGCCTGTAATGAAGCGTTGTGGAATTGTGATCCTGTCCCTCCTCATTTGCGTACTCCCATTTTTCATGCCTCACCAGGCCGTGAATACTGTTCAGGCCATCGTTCCTGGGTAGGCTGTATGTATGACCTTCCCAGCTATATACTCCATTTCTTATGCGATTGGCAAAGGGAATCATTACTGCACATCCGCCATGGGTTTCCCGGCCATCAGGTGATGGCATGAGTATCTGCCTTCCTTTAAGCTGGAGGGAATCTATGTATGCACCAACCCTATCTATTCTTGCCAGGCTCCCTCCATCTACCAGCGTAACCATAAACAGATAATTCTACAGTCATATATTATTATTGAAGAGAAACTGGCTTAATTGTCAGGGTCTACGGTTATTATCACAGTCCCGATTATGAAACATGATACTGTCTTTCATAGGGAAAGGCGGAGTTGGTAAGACCTCGATCGCTGCAGCCTACGCCCTGGAACTGGCAAGCGCTGGCAGGACCATTGCAGTTTCAACGGATTTCATGCCATCTCTTAGGTACGTTCTCACAGAAGACGATAAACTGGAAATAGTTGAGTTGACGGAAAGCGAAATTGCCGAGAAATGGATCCAGAAGTACGGCGAAGATGTATTTACGATACTGAGTGAATTCATAAACGCGGATCGTTCCATACTCAGCCACATTGCAAGCGCACCTGGGGTTCCGGAGGAGTTCATAATATCAAGCATCGTAGATCTTGAGGATTCAGGAAAATATGATTACGTGGTCTGGGATACCGCAGCCTCATCTGCAACAATGCATCTACTTGCACTTGAGCAGGATTTTTACAGCCACCTCGGCAGGGATATACAATTCTATCTGAAGGTTAAGGACAAGTTTGGATCGCACAAGGTACTGCAGGTGCTGAACCAGTGGAGAGAACTGGCGAATCATGTCTGGAATCGACTTGAAAGTTCACATTTTTTCCTTGTCACTACAGATGATGATCTGAGCAGAATCCAGGCCGGTGAAATAGAGAAGGACTTTCAAAGAATGGGGCTTCCGATCGATTTCAAAATATGCAACCGGTTTGGGCAGAGGCAAGTCGATAAGCCAGATTGCAAGATTATCCTCCCGGAGTTTGATGGGAACAGCCGTGAAGTGGTGGATTCAATTCGCAGAACTTCCGGGTCGCTGTTTCTGTCAAGCATCGGCATAGGTCACAAAAATGCATGAAATGAACAAAGCCCCCAGAGATGCGGGTGCCGGGATTTGGACCCGAGGCACGAGCTTGGCAAGCTCGCGTGTTACCAGGCTACACCACACCCGCTCGGGCACTGTATACACTCAGAGGTATTTATTCTTTAAGATTTGCCATATATGAAATCAATATTAATATCCAAATATTGTAGCTTCAAATCAGAATGGAAGTTCAGTATTGTCACCTAAATTATGATCTTTATAATTCAGATGACTAATCAGCCAATGGATTGGATTTCCAGGAGGAAACAGAAAAACAGGTCATTTAAATTCACAGGGTCATATATTGCAATCTTTAACGAATTATGGTAGTTTTTTATATATAAATTTCTGCTTTGTATGTCTGGTAGCTAATTGCCATGGAGACTAATTAGTTTTGTTACCTACAAAATACTTTTAATATGAGTAAAGTTGTTCCCTAAAGCAATAGGTGAAATGAAAAATGATCACTGAAGAGATGAATAAGTATCCCGAAATCCGTTTTGCGAGCGATTTCGAGATAAGCAAGAACGCGCCCTTCAAGACAGTTGACGAATTTGTAAAGCGTCTTGGCCATCTCATTACATCAGACATGATGGTCCTTAGGGTAACAGAGAGTCTGTGCCCGCTTTGCGTTGATGATGAGAAATTTGATCAGATGAGGATTCCGGCTGTGGTTTATGAGAATGGCGGAGAGGTAAAGCTAATAAAGGAATGCGCTGAACACGGCGTAACCAAGGAAAAGTACTGGGAAGACTACGACATGTACCAGGAAGCAAAGAAGTTCCAGGACAAGGGAGTTAAGATCCTTAACCCGCACGTTGCATTCCTTGAGGAGAAAATTATCTGCCCCACTCACTGTGGTCTATGTGTAAAACACAAGTCACATACAGGTCTTGGCAATGTGGTTGTAACAAACCGCTGTGATCTTTCGTGCTGGTACTGCTTCTTCTATGCGAAGGAAAATGAGCCAATATATGAGCCGTCGCAGGACCAGGTAAGAATGATGCTCAGGAGAATGAGGAACGAGAAGCCTGTTGGTGCAAACGCTGTACAGATAACCGGCGGAGAACCTACCATAAGGGACGACATCATAGATATCATAAAGATAGCTAAGGAAGAGGGATATGAGCACATACAGCTAAACACAAACAGCATCAGGGCTGCTTTCGATCCGGATTTCCCCAAAAAAGTCAGGGAAGCCGGTTCCAATGTTATATACACGAGCTTTGACGGCCCAACCCCCAGATCTAACCCAAAGAACTTCTGGGAGATACCTGCAGCTCTTGAGAATTACAGGAAAGCCCCGCTTGGTGTTGTTCTCGTGCCAACAGTTATAGGTGGAATCAACGACAGTTACCTCGGTGACATAATAAGATTCGGTCTGTCAAACATAGATGTGGTCAGGGCAGTTAACTTCCAACCCGTAAGTCTTGTTGGCAGGATGCCTGACAGGATGAGGGAGAAGCAGAGAGTAACGATACCTGGAGCCATAAAGAAAATAGAGCAGCAGACCGATGGAATGATAGGAAGAGAGGATTTCTTCACAGTGCCAGCTACCACTAAGGTTTCAAACTTCGTGGAGGCACTAAAGGGCCAGGAAACCTACAAGCTGTCTATTCACTTCGCCTGCGGAATGGGTACATACATCTTCAAGGATGGCGACAAGGTTACCCCTATCACGCGCTTTATTGATGTAAAGGGTATGTTCGAGTATATGGGTGAGCTTGGAGATGAGATCAAGGCATCCAGCTACAAGAGACTTAAGAAAACCGAGTCTGTTGCAAAGCTGCTCCTGAAGCTGAAGAAATTTGTAGACTACGAGAAGGCTCCAAAGGACTTCAAACTGAAGGATATGGTCTACAACGCTTTCACAGAGGGCGATTACCATGGTCTCAAGGCGTTCCACTACAAGTCTATGTTCATAGGATTCATGCACTTCATGGACCCATACACATACGATGTTGACAGGGTCGAGAGATGTGATATCCACTATGCAATGCCTGATGGAAGAGTTGTGCCATTCTGTGCCTTCAATGTGATACCTGAGCTTTACAGGGATGCAACCCAGAGAAAGTACTCCATCCCGGCAAAGACATACGAGGAGAGAACCGGGAAGATACTCAAGAAAGACAAATATTTCAGGGACTACACAAAGGAAGACAAGAAGAACATAATCGACTTCTATGAGAAGAGCATAGGAAGGAAACTCGCAACCGATGAAATCGGTCTCAACCTTGATGAGCCCATTCCTGTGATATCATCCGAGAAGCCACAGTAATCACAAATTTTTTATTTTACCAATATATCTTTTTTATTGAAATTTGAAATTATCGATCATACTGGCGATGTCGGTATTATTGTTTACGGTTCCGATTTTAGCGAGATTTTGAAAAACTCCGTCTTTGCACTATCTGAGCTTGTGTTCCCTGATGCTGGATTTCAAGCTGATATCACGGAGACGGTACGGGTGGAAGGCGCCACAAACGAGGATCTGCTTCTGAATCTTCTTTCGCTGGTCGTACAAAGGATCGATTCAGACGGGGTGATATTTTATGACATTAATAGCCTCTCAGTAACAGCAGGAAGTATTAATGCAGAGTTGAAAGGCATGAAAATAAGGGAGGGAATGAATTACGAATACGTCCTGAAGGCTGTTACCTATCATGATCTGGAAGTAAATGCAACAAAGGGATACGCAAGGATAATTTTTGATATCTGAGTCCATCTCACTCGTAGGGACCTGCGTCGTGGACAACCCAATCTATGCGGAGTTATGAAAAAGCATTTAAAAGGGGTAATGATCAGCCCATATGTCTGCATTAGTTCCAAAGAAGATATTTTTTACCCGTGGCGTGGGCCGCGGTGAAAGCCAACTCCAGTCATTCGAGGAGGCTTTGAGGGATGCCGGAATAGCTCCTTACAACTTATCCAGCATAAGTTCAATTTTCCCGCCCTTTGCTGAAACTGTTTCAAGAGAGGAGGGGATAAAGCTCCTTTCTCCAGGACAGATATTATTCTCTGTTCTTGCCAGAAATTCTACAAATGAACTCAACAGGATGATATCGGCTGCAATCGGCTACGCTATACCCAGGGATCAGAGCAAGTGGGGATATCTTAGCGAACATCACAGTTTTGGGGAGACAGAAAAGGTAGCTGGTTACTATGCTGAAAAGCTCGCGGCAGAGATGCTGGCGAGCACCATGGGGCTGATGGACAAGTTGGTCTGGGATGACAACAAGAAGGAATATGTTCTTGAGGACAAGATACTGACCACTCGCAACATTTGCTCAACCGCCGTGGTTCTTAAATCCGGCGAGTGGACAACAACTGTTGCTGCCGCAGTCCTGATAGTCTAGGTGCGTTCAATGGACCAGTACACTGAAAAGAAATGGCAGGAAGCCTGGTCCAAAAGCAAGATTTTCCAGCCGGATCTGGACAGGAATAAAAAAAAGTTTCTGATTACAGTACCATGGCCATACACCAACGGTTCACTGCATGTTGGTCACGGGCGAACATATACGCTAGGAGACGTGATTGCGAGATACAAGAGAATCACCGGTTACAACGTTCTTTTTCCCATGGGGTTTCACCAGAGTGGAACTCCTATCCTTGCACTTGCAAGCAGATTGAGAAATGGGGACGCTAAAGCCATATCTCAACTTACCAGGGACATAGCTACATACGAGCCGGAACAAAATATCCAGAAGATACTCAAGACAATGGTAGAACCAAAGAACATAGCTGATTATTTTTCCGAAGCAACGGTTAGGGACTTTACCTCGATGGGTTACTCCATAGACTGGTCAAGGCGCTTTACTTCAGCCGACGATTTTTATCAGGATTTTGTCCGCTGGCAATTTCTTAAATTACAAAGGCTGGGAATGATCCGCCAGGAAAGGTACCCGATTCTTTTCAGTCCAGCTGAGAATAATGCGGTTGGAGAGGACGACATAAGTGATGGAGATATAGACAAGGTATCCATCGAGGAGTTTACCGCAGTGAAGTTCAGGTCTGAGGATTTTTCTCTTCTTGCAGCATCGATAAGGCCTGAAACAATATTCGGAATCACAAACCTGTGGATCAGCAGTGCAGGGAATTACGTCCTTATAGAGCTTGACGGTGATCCTGTAGCTGTATCCTCTGAAGCATACACTAAACTGTCATATCAGCGTGATGGCGTCAAATTCATCAGGGAAATGGAAAAGCGGGAGATACTTGACAGAGAATTCTACACGCCAATCGAAAGGTTGAGGATCAAGGTATATGAAGCTGATTTTGTAAACCCATCAAACGGGTCGGGAATTGTTTATTCAGTACCGGGGCACTCCATAATTGATTACGCAGAGGTAATCAGGCAGGGGCTTGACATTCAGCCGAAGGTCATAATCTCCATAGAGAATCCGGCTGATACGGTATTGCAGAGGGCGCATTCCGTTGATCTATCAGATTACGAGAAGCTGAGGGATGTTAACGTAGAGTTGTACCGTACAGAATACTACGGGGGGATAATGGTAGATGGCCTTCCGGTTATTTCTGGCGAGACCGTGGCAAGAGCACGTGAAAAAATAAGGGAAACACTCATTGAAGGCGGGGACGCACTGGTATTTTATGAAACATCCCGGCAGGCAGAGACCAGGACTGGCGACAGGGTCATAGTTGCGGTTCTTAAGGATCAGTGGTTTCTGGACTACTCGCTGGAATGGCTAAAGGAGAGGGCTCATAAACTCGTGGATGAGATGCAGTTCATACCTGATCATTACAAGAGTTCAATGCAGGAAACAATCGACTGGCTGAAGCAGAGGCCATGCGCAAGGCTTCGTGGACTCGGAACGCATCTTCCCATGGATGAGCGGTGGATCATCGAATCACTATCGGATTCCACGATCTATCCTGCAGTATATACAAATGCAAATTACCTGAGGAAAATTAAGGGCGTTGCTGGTGAAATAGATCCCGGGATACTGGAATATATCTTCACGAATGCACCAGAGCTTGAAAAAAACAGGTATCCGGAGAAAATCCTAAAACTTGCCAATGAAGCGAGGAAAGAGATGGAGTACTGGTACGGGGTGGATGTCAGGCTTACTTCCTACCCTCACCTGACAAACCATCTTGCATTCTACATCCTTAACCACGTTGCCATTTTCAGCGGAAGTTACCTCCCCTCGGCACTGATCATCTCCGGGATAATTACCGCTGACGGGCGCAAGATCTCAAAGAGCAAGGGCAACGGGGAATCATTAATGACAGTGTCCCGGAAATATTCTGCCGATATCTATAGGCTTTATGTGGCTGTCGGGGCAGACTTTTCGTCAACCCTGGACTGGAACGAAGCTGATGTAAATGCACTGAGGAAGAGGTATGACAGCTTTGTCCAGATACTTGACAATTACAAGCCGATGGATGACGAAATGAATGGTGCCGAGAGGTGGTTTGTCTCATCTTTCTATATGCATCTGAAGAGTTACATTGAGAACATGGAAAAATACAACATCCGATCTGCTTTCGTTTCCATATTCTACGAGGTACTTAATGATCTAAGGAGGTGTGAAACAAGGGGGGGCAGGACGGGCCTCGCAATCGGAAAAGTGATGAAGGACTGGCTCATAGCACTTTCTCCTGCAATACCGCATACGGCCGAGGAATACTGGCACAGGCATATCGGGGACTCCTTTGTGTCAATTCAGCAACTGAACCGGCGGCCGGAACTATCTATCGATACTGTGGTAATTGAGGAAGACAACTATGTACAGAAGCTGATTTCAGATATCAGATCCATAATGGCGATCACTAAAATAACACCGAAAACTGTTGAAATTTACGCAGCCGGAAAGGAAACCGCGGAACTTGCAAGGACCCTCTTAGGTGGGGATTACGGGAAGGTGGACAAGGCGCATAAGTTCATGATCCAGGATTTTACGAGAAACCGGAAGAGCATTTCCCTCAATGGCCTGGAAGAATATGCTGCAATAGAAGCTAACAGGAGCTTTATAGAATCAATTTTAGGTGCAAAGGTGGAAGTAAGGAGAGTTGACGATCCAGTAAATGGAAAAATAGCCTGGCCGGGCAGACCTGTGATTGTCCTGAACAAATAAGTCCTGCCCAGAGATCAACGATTATAAAGTTCAAGGTTATTCCATGCCAATGCAATCAGATGGTTCACGATCAGAAACCATGGTCAATCTGGTAAACTATTCAAGAAAACTCGGCTCGAATGAAAATCTCGTCCTGCACGGGGGAGGAAACACTTCGGCTAAGACACAGGAGGTTGATCATACCGGCAGGGATCTTACAGTTCTCCGGGTAAAGGGAAGCGGATCAGATCTCTCAACCATAGAAGAGAGTGGATTCACAGGGCTAAGGCTCGACGATCTGGCAGCCGCGGAAAAGATTGAGATCATGACCGATGAAGCCATGGCTGATTACCTGAGAAAAAGCATGGTGGATCCGTCAGAGCCATCTCCGTCGGTGGAGTCATTTCTTCACGCATTCATTCCCTACACCTTTGTTATGCATTCCCACGCAGATTCAATCCTGTCCATAACCAACACGGATCTTTCAGCAGATGCTGTCAAAGATATACTGGGCAATGTAATTGTGCTGCCATACATACCGCCGGGGTTCACTCTCGCCAGGGCGATCCTTTCCCTTGGAAGGGAAGCAATCGGCAAGGTGGATGGAATTGTGCTTTCCAGGCATGGGCTGTTCACATTTTCAGATAAGGCCGACGAAGCCTGGAACAAGCACCAGAAAATCGTCTCAGCTGCGGATGAGTACATAGGCAAAAGAGTAGGCTCCAGGTTCAAGGCAAAATTTGAGTCAATTCCGGAAGCAGAAGTAGAGAAGGCAATTCCAGTAATTCGCGGCAGCTTATCAAGGCGCGGAAAGAAGATACTGAACATTGATGCATCCGGTATTTCCAGGGAGATAGCTCGCTCTGTCGAAGGGCAACAGTTTGCTGCGTATGGTCCCGCGACTCCTGACATGCTCATCAGGACGAAATATGACTATCTCTACCTGGAGAACCTGGACAACATCCAGGGGTCAATTGAAAAATATGCCGAGAAATACGCGGAGGAATACCGGGAATATGTCAATGGATACCCTATGCACGATCCCTATCCATCAATCATTGTGGTAAGGGGATACGGGATCATAACCGCAGGAATAACTGAAAAGGAGGCCGGGATTATTCATGATCTTGCCCTGCACACATTCTTGGTCAACGCAAACGCTGAGGCAATCTCGCATCACGAGTTTATCTCCAGGCAGGAAGCCTACAACATGGAATACTGGCCATTGGAGGAGGCAAAACTCAAGAGATTCAAGCCAAAGAAACTTCAGGGTAGCATATCCCTTGTAACAGGGGCAGCGAACGGAATAGGGCTTGAGGCATTCCGAAAGCTATCACAAAACGGTTCTACCGTCATTGCGTGCGATCTGGACCCCAGAATCAGAGAAATTGCCAGGGAAGTTTCTGTCCAGACCGGAATCGCAAGTCTTCCCGTGGTCGTCGATCTTTCCAGGGAGGACCAGATAAGGAGCATGTTCAGGGAAGTGATAAGAACATATGGCGGGATCGATATCGTGTTCAGCAACGCAGGCATCCTGAAAAGTGACATGATAGAGGACGTAAGGATCGAGGACCTGGACCTGCACTATGCCGTCATAGGACGAGCCAGTTTCATCATAACACAGGAGGCTCTGAGGATAATGAAGGCACAGCGGATTGGTGGAAATCTGGTTTACAACATTACGAAGAATCTTCTGCATCCCGGCGCTGGAATGACTTCCTACGGGTCATCCAAGGCATTCGCAGCACACGTCTGCCATTATGCTGCAAAGGAGGGCGGTCCTTTCGGAGTCAGGGCCAATATCATAAATCCAGATAAGATCTTCCGTGGTTCAAAGATCTGGGAGAACGGGGTACTTGAGGCCAGGGCCATGGCGAAGGGTCAAACGGTTGAGGAATACAAGACCCAGAACCTGCTCAGGCGCGAGGTTCTTCCAGATCACGTCGCAAATGTGCTCATTTCATTGATCGACGAGGAAGCGTTCGGTGCAACTACCGACGCAATGATACCCGTTGATGGCGGCGTAATCTGAAGGTCATATAAAGTGCCGGATAACCTTTCTTATGCTGAAATCGATTCCGAAACCAATCAGGTCTCTTCTCGCCTGCAATGAAGTACGCAGAGCCGAGAAACCCAGCGTCTCTCCGTTCTGTATTGCCGAAACCAGGTCGTACAGCTGCTCATAGTAGCCATATGCTTTCATTACTTGCTTCCGGTAGTCCATCTTGATCATATCGAGATCATCATGCCTTTTCATGATCTGGACAAGGATTTCCGCTGATTCCAGTGCAGGCAGTATTCCTTCGCCGGTTATGGGGGATACCAGCCCTATGGATTCACCTACGCCGATAACCTTGCCCCTGACCATGTCTTTAAAGAGCGGTTTCATCCTTATCTTCCTACCAACAGTGAAACCCCGCTGTACAGATCTAAGTGCTTCATCGACCACATCAAGCGTCAGGGATCCGGCCCCAATGTGATAGCCTCCCGCAATTGGGAATTCCCAGTAATAACCCGTTCCTTTCTTGAAGAAGTGAAAATAGAAATCCTTGTGATCAGCCTTCTTTGAAATAATCTCCCTTGCATACATCAGGTGATCATCTTCCGCCTTTCCAAGAATCTGCCTGGAAACACCAGTAGCATCCACTGTCACAAATCCATCCTCGGCCTGCCTGAACGCTGCCATTTTTGTATGGAGACCCGCTACCAGGTCCCTTTCGAAACGGTTCTTGTCAAAGGTCCCGATTCCGCGCCCGGCAAATTCAACCGGACCAAACTCGTTCCCGGAAAAAGTAACGGAACTGGATCGTACAGTGGAATATTCTTCCATGTCCAGTCCAGCGCGGCTGGCAAAAATTTTAATTCTGTCAAGATTGGTGGCGTATCCGCATGGGATGTAATAGTCCGGGCGTTTGGGGTCAAAGCCCATGGAATCAAAGCCTTCCTGGTTCAGCCTCCTCAGGAGGTAGGATCCTGCAACCCCAAGTCCAGCAACATTTATCATCAAGGCAAAATATCGAGGTGCATAAATAATCTCGCTGAGGTAATATGAAATGGGTCATGTCTTCAAGTTCGCATATGATGGTTCCGCCTTTTCCGGATACCAGAAGGGAAACGGTGAGAACAGCGTTGAGGATACAATCATCAGGCGACTAAAGGCAGCTGGGATAGATTGCGGGATCAGGTCAGCTGCGAGAACAGACAGAGGGGTATCTGCTGTTGGAAACGCAGTTTACATAGACTCGGACGAAAGACCAGAAAAAATTTCCGGAATAGTGAACTCAGGCGGGAAAAACTTGATCCTGCACTCATATGCAGCTGTTGACAGTACTTTCAAGCCAAGACATTGCGACATGAAGGTATATCGCTACATCCTTGCGTCAGAGTCCGTGCAGCTTGACATAATTTCCTCAATTCTGCACCGTTTCGAAGGTACCCACGATTTTTCCTGTTTTTCCAGGACCGATGGCAGGAGACCCATAAGAACCATAGACCACATAGACGTAAGGCAATTCGGGAACATGGTTTACGTTGATTTCTATGGCCAGAGTTTTCTGTGGAACCAGATACGCAGCATTATTGCCTATTCTCTCTGGAATCAGGAATCCAATCCACTTTGCGATCCATTCGATCTTAAATCCAGGTTTTCCGGGCTGGCAGATCCATATTCCCTTGTTCTTATGGACATATTTTATGCCGGGATACAATTTACTGGTCTTCAATCCCCAAAGTTTTCCAAGTTGCTCAGAGGGGAGATCCATCACACAGAGGTTAAGCTCGTTAGGGAGAAATTTCTGCTTGATCGGGTTACGGGAAAGGACCCTGACTTCAGTTATGCTTTTAACCATCAAAGGGATCATTAGTCGTGAAATTCTCCGAGGTTACGAAGAGTTTCGAGGAACTCTCGAAGACTACGAAGAGGCTTGAACTGAGCTCTATACTTGTTGATCTGATGAAAAAGTCGGGGGATGACCTTAAAACACTCGTTTACCTCATGCAGGGGAAGCTTGCACCGGATTATCTTGGTATCGAAACAGGGGTCTCCGAGAAGATCATTATAAAGGCGCTTTCTTCTGTATCCGGGCTTACTGAGGGAGAGATAGGTTCCCGCCTGGTGAAAGAGGGAGACATTGGAGAACTTGTTGAATCAATAATGAGTACCAAGCGACAGGCTTCACTAGAGACTCAGGAGCTTACTGTGAGATCAGTTCATGAATCACTGATGAAGCTCTCCGAGTCAAAGGGACAGGGGAGTATCGCAATGAAAATCAACACTCTCAGGAGCATTTTCATAAGTGGCACTCCTGCAGATTCAAAATACATTTCAAGAATCATCGAGGGAAAATTGCGCCTGGGAATTGCTGATTCCACAATAATAGACGCACTGACGCTTGCATTTGCCGCAAAAGAAGATCACGAAGCAGTGGACAATGCATATAATTTTCACCCAGATATCGGGCACATAGCCGAACTGCTGAGGAACGGTGACATCAATGCCATTCGGGCAATAGGTCCAGAACCGCTCATTCCATTCAAGGTCATGCTTGCCGAAAGGCTTCAGGACATAAAATCCATAATAGGAAAGATGGATCAGGGGGCTGCTTTCGAATATAAGTATGATGGCCTCAGGACACAGATACACAAATCCGGTGAAAAAGTCAGGATATTCTCTCGTGGTACAGAGGACGTCACAGATCAATTTCCGGACATAGTTAAGTCGGTCGCTGAGACATTCTCATGTGATACATGCATACTTGACGGGGAATCCGTCCCTTATAACCCTGAAACTGGAGAACTTTATCCATTCCAGTTTGTCTCCCAGCGCAGAGGCAGAAAATATAAACTTGGTGAGATGCAGAGCGAGATACCCATAACCGTATTCCTGTTCGATATCCTTTACCTTAACGGAGAGTCGCTTGCCGGAAAACCGTACGGCGAAAGGAGATCAATTTTGGAGAAGGCATTTGTCGAAGGGCAGTCATTCAAACTGGCTAGGAGGCTTGTCTCCAGTGACGAGGACGTGATCAGGGCATTTTTCAACCAGTCCATAGAGGACGGCTGTGAGGGAGTTGTTGCCAAGAGCCTTGCCGAAGACTCGATTTATCGTGCAGGGGCAAGAGGATGGCTGTGGATCAAGCTGAAGAAAGATTACCAGGCGGAACTATCTGACACACTGGATCTTGTCGTTGTCGGAGCCTTCGGCGGGCAAGGCAGAAGGAAAGGAAAATACGGAGCCCTTTTAATGGCATGCTACAACCAGGCCAATGACACCTTCGAGACGACATGCAAACTGGGATCAGGTTTCACGGATGAATTCCTGATTTCAATGTCAAAGGAACTTTCCGAGGAGAGGGTCGAGAGTAAGCCTGCGCGTGTTGTTTCAAAGATGGAACCGGACATATGGCTTGATCCAACAATGGTCATGGAGATAATAGGCGCAGAGATAACTGTCAGTCCCATACACACCTGCGCCTATGGAACAGTTGAAAAAGAGTCTGGCCTTGCCATAAGATTTCCAAGATTCAATGGCAGGATAAGGAGGGACAAAAAACCTGAAGACGCCACAACCACGTCAGAAATCCTGGAAATGTTCCTCAGCCAGAGAAAAACAGTATCTTAGAAATGCTAAAAATCTTTTAAAAATAAGTGAGGATTAATTTAATCCTCGTTGTTATCGGAATCTCTTCTTCCTCTTCCGCCGTAGCTTCTGTTGCCGCCGCTTCCGCCGCCGTATCTGCGATAGGAACCTGATCCTCCGCTGCTACCGCCTCTGAAGCCACCGCCGCTACCGCTTCTGTACTGGTTCTCGTATTCCTTCTCGCTCATGTCAAGCTCTTCGTTTGTGCTCGGGACCTCTTCAGTACCCTCGCTTAATGTGCCATATTTTCCGACGTTAAGTCTCATGTGGCCCCTGACCAGGGAAACGTATCCGTTGTCAATGTAGAGCGTCGCACCGTCAGTAGCTTGAGCTGCCTGGTCTCCCCAAAGTGAAAGTATAATCTTTCCGGTTTCATCTGCTATGATTACTTCCGTTACCGACTTTTCCTCTCCAAATCTTGTCTGGATCGATTTTGGCTCGCCTACTGATACAACCTTTGCAAGAACGTTAACACGTCTTGAAGAAGGTGTTAGGTCTTTTATTTTGGTAGTTCCTTCCATTCTATTACTTCCTTTTGTCTAAAAAAGACAGGTGCTTATCTAATATTCATATATAATGCTATCGAATCGTTCTTTTTCCACGGCGCAAAGGGTTTTGCCCATTATTCAAGGATTGCGCTTTCTATCTGCTTCATTGCCCATGGCATTACCTCTGTTATAAAAGACGGGCCATGATGTGCAAAGTAATCCAGTGTGCCCGGAGTCCTGAAAATTGCATTCGTTTTTCCAGCAGAAGTTCCATCCCACTTCCGTTGAATCACTATCTTCTGCATATCGGCATCCGATAATTTTGTATACATTTTATGTTCATAAAAAATGATCTGGGGATCATTCCGCAGAATGAAGTCATCCTCCGGCATCAGCCATTCACTACTGAAATTCCGGTATATGCTGTTGACACCCATTAGGTACAGTGCGTCTGTGATGTAGCTCATTGAACCAAAAGACACCGGACCTCCAAGGTCGATCTCCAGGTATCCCCGAACATTATGTGCACCTGTTTGCACCGGTACCTTTTTCAGCAATTCACGAGAAAGTTGTCTTGCTTCATCAATCCTGTTCACTACTATTCCAACGCGTGTGACCAGGTCCAGGATTCCAGCTACCGTTGAGGGCAACTCAAACATGTAGACCGGAAACCTTTCGGCGACGGAATCTGAGAATTTTCGCTGAAATCCAGATATGGTCAACACTAGGTCAGGTTTCAATTCCTCAAGTAGTTCTATCCTTGCCGATCCATAGCTTCCTACACGTCTCTTCGACCTGGTAGCTTCCGGTCTCGCACAGAAAGCGGAGATTCCTGCGATCTTATCTGCCATGCCAAGCTGGTACAGAATTTCGGTAACTGAGGGGCTGAAGCTGATTATTCTCTCCGGGTTATCAGGAATGATTACCTCGTCCCCGCTGGAGCTGATTAACTTTCTCATTTTTTCACCTATCTTTGTGTCTTAATTCACGAGACTCAGTTTATTTTTTTTAACCCAAGATCGCTCAGTTGGAATGTTATTTCACTAGACCGTTCATCAGGTCACGGTTTCATATTTCTTATCCTTTGACGGGAGCAGTGGAAGCATCAAGCCGGATATTATGGCAAACAGCAGCATGATCCACATGGCGTCAGCAAGTCCGATATATGGATACAAAATTGTGTAAACTGCAATTCCTGCTGCACCGCCCACTGTGTTTCCGACTCCCCACACCATTGAATTGGATCTGGTGGAAAATTCGCGAGGGACTACCTGCCCTACGTAACCAAGCAGCACTGGAAAACCTGTGAACGCCATGAATGTGAACAGTGCATAGCCGAAGAATATTACGATGAAGCTCTTTGTGAAAAGGAAAATAAAAAATCCTATCACAGAAAAGAGAGAGCTGACAGAAATGGTGAATTTTCCGCCTTTCAATGAAGTAAGGTATCCAAAGATTGGCTGCCCGAATACTGAGGTTAATAGGCTTACTGAGAGTAATATGCTCATCAGGCTTTTCGAGCTTAGGACGCTGGTGAGGTAAGTGGGCGCAAATGTGGTTACACCCATCATGAACATGGATCTTATGAAAACTATGATTGTAAGGAGGAGCAGAAAACTCCTGTAGGCGCCAATTTGTGCTTTTTTTCCAGGAATAGCGCTTCCTGAAACTGGCTTGGATTTTTCACGGTGGAAAAATTTCAACCCGAAATAAATCGCAAGGGCAGCAGCGAACATATATATGGAAATGACGCCCAGACCAGTTCCTATGCCAATTATGGCAAACAGGGATACCATTACAAAGGGCATTACAGCCCTTCCTGAACTCGCTATGGCTCCGTTAAGGCCGAGAGCCGACGGGGCTCTCTCACGGCCAAAGGACTGGGAAAGAACTGTGGCTCCAAGGGGATGGTAAAATGCCTGACCGATGCCAAGCATGACAATGCCAAGAAGGAGGAATTCATACAGGTACTGCCGGAACATGAAGGACAGGGCAAATGCAACCACTGAACCAGCAAGGATACCTATTCCCAGAGAAATCAATGAATTGTCCCTGTCTCCAGCATCTGCTAGGGAACCGACGCGCATACTGAGCAAGCCGGAAATGACCTCATAAATAATGGCCAGAGAACCTAGAACAGTGACCGGCACGAGTTGTGTGTAATACACTATCAGAACGGGGAACATGAAGGCTGTACCATCATTCGCAAAGTGTGCAAGAGATGTAAAAGTAAGGGCTTTGAGGCCGTTATTCATTCCTGGATATTTTAAAGGGAATTTTAATGCTTTCTTATCATTGTTTGGCACAGATTTTATACGTGTTCATTCAACCGGGCAAAAATACATTAGATGCTAAAATATAGGACTTCGACCCTGCCCGAGTGGGGTAATCTGGATATCCTAGGGGCCTGCGGAGCCTCAGATTCGGGTTCAAATCCCGGCTCGGGCGTCTTAATAAAATTCCATATCTCTACCTTCAGGATCGCCCTCTTTCAGGTACCAGTTTATATACTCAGGGATGGATTTTCTAATATATATTTACGTGAATAAAAGTATCCGTGATTGAAGAGTGCAAAATGTGATTTTAAGACACTTTGCTATATAAAATTGAGGAGTTTATTTCTCACTGCCTACAAGCGTTGCCAGTTTTAGTATATATATCAAAATTAACAAGAACAAATTCTTTGACGATATACCTCTGATTTTCGATGAACCCACAAAAAGATGTTTCGCCGATGATTTGGTATTTGACGGTTGTGATGGTGCATTACAAGAAAATAGTTATGCCATGAATTGTGGCCATAATTATGAAAAATTCTTATTTGGATCCGACATGTTCAGACATTCCTTCATCTGGATTGAAAGATTGGCCCTCATATGGGTACTTTCCATATAATGGCAGATACTTCAGAATGTACCGTGGCAACAGCAATAAACAATTTTCAGATGTACCTTCAGCGAGTATTCTCAGACTCATTGAGAACCTTAGTCAAATTGAAAGGGAGTCGGACAAAATCGACGATTTTAGACGCAAAGCTTTATGTGAAATACAAAATTTAACTCTGATATAGTCAAAGAACTTTCAACTCCTGACGGCATGATTAAAGCATCGCTTGATAGATTCTTTTGGGGAGATATGGACCAAAAGTTTGGATTAAGAATTGCAGTCAACTTGGAGAAATTTCAGGATTTTATCCTTTGGTAAAAGCGGAAAAATCAACAACGCGATTCTTGATGGGCTAATCAAAAATGAGCGCTTGGGGAATGAAGCAAAAAAAGAAGTGATACAGCATGTCCACAATGAAATGTCAATAGCTTCTTATCTGCTCCTCTCAGGCGTATATAAAAAAAAGAACAAAGAGTTTAAAGACTGGACTGAAACTAAGATCAAAGACTCTAAACTGATGTTTGTAGATTATATCGAGGAAGGGAACAAGAAGTTGATTAATCTGGGTGTAACTGAGATTGTACGCGCTCTCTCGCGGTCTGGATTAGATGTAACGGAAACTCACGTGAAAGATTACATATTATCTAAGCTGGAAGGGGGTGAAATAATACTCACTGCACCGAAATCAAAATACCCTTTTGATTTCCTGAGTCTAGTATACGAGACCAAGGGAGTCTGGTTAGACATGCGATCCATGTATAACGAACTAAGCTCATTTGTGCACACGAGTTGGGAATCCAGCATAATCTGGCCTTTCACGTCGGTCCTTGAGATCATGACATTTAACAATGTCCTTGCTTATTTTGCGTCCCCGATTCATGGAGCCCCTGGGGATTACATTTCCTTCTTTAAAGCAGAGATGGGTCATTTGTTAATTTAATGATGTACTGAGTGTTATTTTTCCTTTTACCGGTATTGAACATCCTTCAAGTCGATAGCATAGAAGGGTAATTCGAATCCATAGTGAGAGAGTTCACTCGCAGAATGATATTACATCTGCAGAATTAGTTTATGATACTTGAGATCAAGACCGATACCAATTCTCTGCATTATTCCATGACCAACTAACATGTCATCACCTATTTCCATAAGAACAAAAGCAGGTTCGTAGATCCTTTTTCCAAGAATATCGATCCATTTGAATAGAGCGAAGTCGTATGACTCTACAGTCCTTCTTTCATCCAATGCACTCTCGTCTTCTCCCGGAAGTATGAGAGACACAGGCTCCAGATATTCCACAACTCCTAGCTCATCGATGGTCATGCCGTTTGATAATCTTGGCCTAATCACATTGTAATCAGACCCGGTATCAAAGAAAGCAAGAAGGTCCACTGATGATATTGTTCCAGTCAGGCTTACCGTCTCTCGTATAGCTCCCATCAACGGTCACTTCAAGTGAACTTTCGAAATAGAACTTACATTTGATATCCCAGTTATCTCTCCGGTCTCATCGTTTATGGTAATAACCACTGAGGCCGGCAGGTATATTTCTTCACCAATCTTGGGAGACGCGACCTTTTGTGTGAAATTGATAGCGAGCACCCAAGGAGTCTCACCAGAGAGGTCTTTTCTTCTCTCTGCAAATACAATTCTAAAGTCATCAGTTTCTAGGATCTCTTTCAATGGTTCTTTTATTTTATCCTTTACTTCGAGCAATGTCAGCGGCATGATGCCATATTGCGTGGCAGTTATTTATCTATTTCCTTGATGTTAGGTGCTATCGTGGCACGCCAATTCAGCGGAGCAATGCTCCTATCATGGCCAAGAAGAGACCTATCAATGGCGAGATAAATCCAGGCAACACAATAAGAGAGAGCGATCTATTTCCCCTCTTGTGTTCCCGGAAAGAAGATTACGGTTCCCAATCGCAGAGAACTGGGTCATGGAATATTAAGGGGAATAATCAAACAGGTAAGCATGAGCATAAAAGAATTTCTGAAACTTCTCTAATCTGAGATAAAAGAAATCATTTGAATATTCCTAGGTAATTTTTGAAACCAGAAGAAAAGGGGAGGCTATTACAATAACAAAAATCGTAATCAGTGCTCTTATTGGCAAAAACATAAGCTCCGGCATTGAATCAATGGGTGAGAACAAATGCCTAAAGAAAAAACTTGGACACATCTCTGGGGACAAACCCATATTCCGAGGAAAAATCTGCTGGTTGTTATTGGGATCTTTATAGCACTGTCTTTCTTTTCTATTTTTCTGAATGATTATGAACCATTGATTAGTCTATCATCGTTTGCTATTATTTGGGTGTTCGTCGCTCTGTTCATCATCGTTGCTAGAAAGGACGGAGTGCTGCACTAATCACTATTGACTTTCCAGCTCCTTATTCTCGCATTCACCTTAATCAACCTTTTCTTATGGTGTTTGGAGAAACCTGGTACTCCTGTAGATATAAAGAATACCAACTGTAAGTAAATTTCCAGCTGCCTGAATCTTGCCTCAGTCCTGAACCACGCCATGGCAGTGGAGAAGATGGCAGCCGTTGCAACAAGTACAACGAGAAATTCCGTTATAAGTACCCAAGTGCTGTTTCTTCCTGTTTTGGTTGTGATTGCAGTAATCACCGATTCAAATGCCGCCACTCCAATGATAATATCTTTCAGTATGTCAATCCGAACCCACGGTTTGGCAAAAAGAAATGCAAATACCTCAATGGCGTTATCAAAAGGAATGCTCCGCTCCATACTGTTACGGAAATTGCGGTTCTGTAAAGTTAAAACACAGGCGCGTTTACAAATCCTTGAGATAAGATTGTCCGTATCTGATTCAATCTTGGTGAAAGCAATGTTTTGTGGCTAGCATACGACTCTGGGACATAAGTCGTCACTCCTCGTCTTTTTCAATTATAAGATAGACCTTCTTTCCCAGGAATTCCTTGGGGCAATCCACCTTGGCTCCTGATCCGAATTTTGTCACAACTCTTTCCATATAGGCCTGAATATTCCTCACAGTGATCTCATTGGCCTCTACAACCTGAACCTTCTTCACAAATGTATATATACTGAGTATATATTATACTTTCGTGATCACCCAATCTGAATACGAAACATTCAGGGATAGCATCAACACACTGATACAGGAGTACAGGGAGAAGTTTTCCATGCCTGTGATCACAGATTCAGGTAAATACGAGGAAACATACAGGAAAAGACTTCTGGGAATGTCCATGGAACTCAGGTCCATGATCGATCATGTTTCAGGCATTGAGGTGGATGAATT
>JAMDAM010000046.1 GCA_023484805.1 Thermoplasmatota archaeon
TCAGAGGGGAAACAATCATAACAAAAAGAAATATACCGACCGCAGACTTGGAGAAAATCTGTTCGCTGTTCCTGAGCGGGAGCGAGTTGATGACCTCTATCCCATTCCCTTCTGAAGCCATTAGCACGAGCGAGTAGAATGTAGAGGATATTATAACTATGGAGAGCAGGGAGTAGTACAGCGAAGAAATATCACTATTTCTTACCGTTCCGAAAACTAAGAGCGGAAGAATCGTCGGAAGAACGAAAATAGCTGGTAGAAATATCAAGATAATATTCTGTGACTTCCTTATAATGCCACGTATGTCTTTCAGGAATAACGAGGATAGAAACCCATACATCCTGACGTTCCAGGAAGAAACTTTCTTGCCTGACACCATATTCGGAGAATTTGAGAGAACTGCGAATATTCTCTGCTTAATAAGAGAGAAAGCTACCAGGAATACAGCAAGATAGAATGTCGTAACACCAACGTCTGCGATAAAATTTTGGTTCACTGGAGAAGCCTGGAAAACTACGGTGGTAACGTTAAGAAGAGGGACCATGATCCCAAATAGACCTCCGGTTCTTGGGATGTTATTTACAAGTATGCCTGGGAAATAGATCATAATTTCAAATAGTGCAAAGACTCCTATTATCACCATCATCCTCAACGTGCCCTTGAGGGAGCTGATAAGAGGTGACCTTTCACTGGATATTCTCTTCCTGACGGACATGTAAATAATTGCCCCAACAGTATAACCGAACATTATTATTGATAGCAGCCAGGCCGTGCCGAGGAAAAGTGTTTCGTATGATGAGAATTTAATGGCGTATATTACCAGAGCCGGAACGACTATGAATATTGAAGATGATCCATTGTACTTAAGCCATGACATGAAAAGTATATCATCGCCACCGTTCACCGGGAGTATTCCAAGGGGCTCAACAAGTCTATGACTTCCAAGGGTATTGAAGAAAATGAAAGAATTGTATATGCTCATTGAAAGAGTGTAGGCAAAAAGTACAAAACCAACATCTGAAACCGCCTTTTCCGGGGTAGGAGAAAAAAGGGCCGGAAAAATCATTACTAAGGAGAAAATTATAAGCATGATGGCAGTGAAGCCATAATTCAGGAAAATCATCCTGTTAAAATATTTGTTAGGGCTTGAATTCAAGCGGCTAATCTTGTTCTGGAACTGGGCTGAATTCCTTAGCCCAATATACCTTTGCTCAACAATGAGAGTGCGCTCCACCAGTTGTCGTGACAATTTCATCTTCTCAGCGATTCCTTCAGAGACGAAACTATTTCCTGGATATTCTCATTGCCCGTTAACTTCAGGAAGATATCCTCAAGATTAGTTTCCGAATTTCCCGACGATTCCCTTAATTCCTTCATGGTTCCTACCGAAACGATCGTCCCCTGATACAGAATTGCAATCCTGTCACATACGCTTTCGGCGACTTCGAGTATGTGCGTGGAGAATATCACTGTCTTCCCCCTGGCTGCAAGATCGACCAGCAAGTCCTTTAGTATTTTTGCGGATCTCGGGTCAAGGCCGTTCATTCCCTCATCCAGAACTATAATATCCGGATCGTGGAGCAGAGCACCTATTATAGCGACCTTTTGCTTGGTTCCGAAGGACAGCGATCCGATAAGGTCATTTACGAAGCCATCGATTCCAAAAGCCTCTGCAAAATTGTTTACCCTGTCTGCGAGTGTTCTCTGATCCATCTTCCTGACTGAAGCGACGAAGGAGAAGTATTCAGATGGAGTCAAGGATTCATATAGAAGTGGTGTCTCCGGTACATATCCAATTCTCTTCTTTACATCGTTTCTGCTCAGGCTGGTATCATATCCAAGTACGCTTACTTTGCCAGACGTCTGGCTGAGAATGGAGCAGATTATCCGCAGAATGGTTGTTTTTCCGGAACCATTTGGCCCCAGTATTCCGAACACCTGGCCTGCTTCTATGTCCAGATTGATCCCGCTAAGCGCCGTATTAGTCCCGTACCTCTTGCTAAGGTCTCTTATGCTTACTGAAACTGACAAACTTCCATCTTCCCGGATAAGCTAGCAGGATCAGCAGTATTAAAAGGTTTTACTGCAGGTATTTTCTGCATCCCGGTTATAAAACTGGAGGACCAGACACTTCAGACAAATGAAATGCCGAGAACCAGATGGAATATTTCCCCTATTCCATAAGTTCCTGCGGCTACAAGGAGGGAGAGTGCCGCAGCTCTTAGAGATGAATACAGGGCGCGATTGTTGACTGATATTGCGGTAATTGCATTTGTAATTCCCTGTACCACGCCGACCAGGATTACTGCTATGATCAGGGGTTCGATTCCAGAAAACACTGCAAACGGTGCTATAGGCACAGCGGCACCAATCACGTATGAAAGCGCGGTGACCCTTGTCGTTCTTGAAGTGCTGGAGTTCAGTTTCCTCAATTCCGATTTCTCAATCTTTATATCATGGTTATCTTGGTTTTTCTTCATCTGTGTTATGCTGTAATCAACTTCGTTCTTCTTGGAGAGGTAGGCACCAAGAGTCATGCTCATGGCGCCACCAAGACCTACAACCACGCCGCTGATTGCTACGTATATGTGATCGCTTATGACGGCAGAAAGACCTGCCAGTGCTGCCAGAACTTCTACAAGGCCGTCACTCATGCTGTATATAACGTTCCTGTTCCATTCGAGCTTGTCCTCTATTCTTGTGAGCTCGTTCTTGAATGTCTCTTCATGCTCCATCTCGTCTTTTATTATGCTTCCTAGCCTGTCCTTGAAGGCGGCAGTTTCATCTGCATGTTCCATATATTCAGAGTATTTCAGTATGGACCCCACTTCACCATATTCAACAAGCTTTATTGCAAGGTTGCTGCCTATCAACCATCTCAGAACAAGCAGGATGGATATCTTGAAATTTTTAGGCCTGATCTTTTTCGTATCTACGCCCTTCTCCTCGAGGGAAGCACTCCAGAATTCTGAATGCTTCTTCTCTATGGCGGACAGCCGCAGGAGGTTCCTGCTGAATTGTTCATCCTTTATTGTCGGAGCCAGGCGGGCATAGAAAACCATGTCCGTGAGTTCATCCCTGAGGAAATCCTTCCTCGTGTTAATGTCCTTTAGATCCATGTACTCTTACCTTATCGCTTTTAGTATAATAAGTTTGAATACGGATGCATCAAAAAAGCCGTTTCTGTAAGACTTTCCTTACAATAGCACACTGCTAAGAATTACGAATTTCGTATAAGTAATTCGATTTGCATTCAGTTAAATATATATTAATGCTAAAAATGAACACACATGGACACGTTAACTGAAGCTGGAAAGGTAGAACCAAACAGGATGACGAGGATTTCAATAAAGACCGAATTGCCAGGACCAGAGGCAAGAAAAGTAATTGAAATGGACAAGAAATATCTTGTTACCAGTACAAAGTCACTTCCGGTTGTCGGAAAGAGAGGCAGCGGGGTTTTTGTCGAAGATGTGGATGGCAATGTGTTCCTTGACTTTGCAAGCGGGATCAGCGTCACAAACATGGGACACGTGCACCCGTACATCACGGAAAAAGTTCAGCAGCAGCTCAAGTTGCTGTGGCATTTTGCAGGAACTGATTATTACTACAGGGAGCAGGTTGATGCTGCAAAGCTGCTGACAGAAGTAACTCCCGGAAAATTTGACAAGAAAGTGTTTTTCTCTAACAGCGGTACTGAGGCAAACGAGGCATCCCTCAAACTAGCAAAGATACACAGAGGCAGGCAACAGTTTATCGCATTTATTGGAGGATTCCATGGAAGAACACAGGGATCGCTGGCTTTCACTGCATCAAAGTCCACTCAGCATAAGGGGCTGTTCCCATGGATGGGTGGTGTTACCCACGTTCCTTTTCCAAACCCTTACAGAAACCCGTTCGGAATTGACGGCTATGAGAGCCCTGATGAGCTTACAAACCGGGTTCTCGATTACATTGAGACATATGTTTTCAAGATGCAGGTACCGCCTGAAGATATCGCAGCTTTTCTGGTGGAGCCAATACAGGGAGAGGGAGGGTACATTGTGCC